>JAIBJL010000150.1 GCA_020029545.1 Gammaproteobacteria bacterium | reverse complement strand
TTTAGACGCTGATCACTTCATCGCTGCGATAATTGCGGTCCGCTTCGCGGATCAGCGCGGCCTCGCGCTGGCGGCGCCGCTGCAAACCGGGCAATGTCGGCCACAATCGCGCCATGGCATCGACTTGCGCGGCAATCTGGTCGAGGTTCGGCTCGCCGCCGGCAATCAATGCTTTGATCGCCGCCATCTCGGTACGACCGGCACCCGACAATGCCACGCCGCGATTGTAAATGAGCGACAACAACGCGCCCTGGGCATCGGCCGGGAGGCGTTGGACACCTGGATAAGTGGCCCGCGTCAGCTTCGCAAAGTGCGGCAGCGTCGTCTGGTAGAACACGGTCTCCGCCACATCGAACGGAATGTCGACATCCGACAGGCTGCGCACTAATTGTTTCGCATTCCGACCGGTAATGCCCTGCGCAGTCAACAATCGCAACAGATGTGTATCGGCAATCCAGCCCTGCCAGTCGGCCCTGATCTGTGTCTTGCCGGTCACGCCAATGTCGTAGCCGATGCCGATCGTGACGCCGCTCAGGCCACCCGGCCAGACCGGGCGGCGAAACTTCTTCTCGTAGACCGCTTTCGAGGTGATTTCGAACTCCACGATCAACGCCAGTGACTTGCTGGACGCTTCGAGGCTCACTGCGCGCGTCGGCGGAGCGATCTCCAGTCGCGTCTCCAACGCAGACAAGGTTTCGGAACCCAGCAGGCCATCGGCGTTGACGCCAAGCGCTTGCTGAATGCGACGTAATCGTTGTTCGACCGGCGTCAGGGTATCGGTGCTGGCCACGTTCTCGTCCCTCCCCACGTCTTGTCCCGTGTCGCGCGGTTCAACCAGGCCGCTACGACCTATCCTCGAAGAGACCGCTGCATGGCTTACTCAACTATGCGCCGAGCCAGTCCGCCATCGGTTTGGCTGCAATCCGCCAGTGGACCCACGGGCTCCGCTGGTACGGTATTGAATAGCCGCGCCCGTATTCCCAGCGGATCATCGTCGGCGCGCTCGCCTCGCCACAGAACGGGCAACGTATTCAGCAGGATGAGGAGATCCAGAGCGAAACTGCAGTGATCGACATACCATTGATCGAGCCGGATGCGCTCCCGCCATGAAAGCCAGGTGTTGCCGCTGATCTGGGCGATACCCGTCAGTCCCGGTCGCACCAGCAAGCGGCGCCGGTCGTCAACCGAGTAGTGCTGAGCCTGCAATGGAATATCCGGTCGTGGACCCACCAACGACATATGACCGAAGACCACATTGAGCAGCTGCGGCAATTCATCGAGTTTGCATTGCCGAAACCACTGACCGAGGCGCGTCACGCGAGGATCGCCACGCCGAATTTCCTCTGCCGGAAACAGACCGAACTGTTCGATGAAAAGCGTACGGAATTTGAAGATCGTATAAGGCCTGCCGAACCGACCGACGCGCACTTGCGTGAACAGCGGATCGCCAGGCGAGTCGAGGCGGACCAGAACCAGCAACACCACCAGGAACGGCAGTAGCAGCACGAACAGGATCGATGCGATGGCAAGGTCCAGCAGGCGCTTCAAAGGCTTGCGCCGGGGGATGCGGTCGGTATTCATGAAATGTCTCCAACCGACACTTTCGTCCCGCCGCAGACGCGCCGCTGCTGTGGCAGTGCCAGCGGCAGGCTGCGGTACAGCGCCGAGATCGCATCGAAGTATCGATCGCGACTGTGTTCGGTACAGACCAGCTGATGCGCCCGCTCGCCCATCGCCTGTAGCTGGGCGTCAGGCATCGCTGCGACAGCTATCAATCTGTCGGTGAGCGCCTGGACATCGCCCGAAGGAAACAGCCAGCCGTTTTCCTCCGGACGCACAGACTCGGGATTACCGCCGATATCGGCGGCGATCACCGGCTTGCCGCAGGCACCGGATTCCAGGATCGCCAGCGATGAGTTTTCGTACCACTCCGAGGGCAGGACGGTCGCGCGCGCGCCCGCGATCAGCGCAGCCAAGCGCTCCACGGACAAATGCGGAAAGAACTCCACATCCAGAGAAAGCTTCTCAGCCAATTGCACCAGCTGCGGACGCGCTGTCCCCGATCCAGCAATCTTGAGCCGCACGCCCGCACTGGCAGCCGCATGTAACAGCGTCGGCACCCCTTTTTCGGGCGCCAGTCTTCCAAAGTAAAGAAAATAATCGCCCGCGCGAAACTGCGGCGACCACAAATCGGCATCGAAGAAATTCCGGATATGGACCAGTTGCTCAGCCGGCCAGCCCCATTCGATCAATTTGCGGCGCATGAACTGGCTGGGGCAGACGATCTTCTGCACATAGCGGCGATAGAGTCCCAGCAGGCGATGCAGCGTCGACTCGATCGCGACCAGGGAACTGATCGATTGCGAGTCATGCAGACAACGCTTGCGAATCAGCGCCATCACATTGCCGCCCTTGCATTCCTCGCAGACGGCCTTGCCGTCAAACATCTTGTAAGCCGGGCACGCGAGTTTGTAGTCATGGGCAGTCAGCACGATCGGTACGCCACGTGCCTGCAGTAACGGCAGGATTGCCGGAGAAATATGATGATAGACGCTGTGAACATGCGCGACGTCAGGCGCAAAGTCGTTCAATAGTTGTCCGAGCTTCCGACGGGCCTCGGTCGAATAGAGCACCTTGCCAGCCAGTCGCAATCGGTTAGACACCGAATAACTGCGCGCCAGCTCCAGTTCTTCGACGAAGTAACGTTCCCATGCGGACGGTTCGTTGTCCGCGTGCTGCATCGAGAACACTGCCGTCGACCAGCCGCGCATCGCGAACAACCGATCGTGATCCATGAACAATGCGTCGGAACCCGCGCGGCGATAGTGAAAGTTGTTGATCGAAAGCAACGCTGCCGGCCGGTCGTCGCTCATCGCAGCGCGCTCGACGTCAAGGCCGAAGCTGACGACAAGCCGCCTTTCCACAGGCAACGCTCGCCGCGGCGCTGTGCAACGAATGCTTCGCGACCATGCAGCACGCGGGCGTCGGAAAAGAACACCGCCTCACCGGGCTGCAGCAGGTACCTGCGAGTACGTCGTTGCGTCATCAGATCCAATAGCAACGAGTGCAGATGCACCGTGAGTTCGCGGATATCTGCCGGCAGGTTGCGATCGAGTGCATAGTAGTTCCAGCGCAGGATCAACTCGTCACGCTCCCGCAGCAGAAACGGCGCTTCCACAACACCGCTCCCCTTTGCGAATCGCAACGGCGTGTGGATCAGCGCTTGCAACAGCTCCGGCGCTTCCCGGTCGAGGATAGCGAACAGATCGTCACCATCGACGAACACCGTGGCGCCACCGATGGGCGCCGCCCGATGGCAGATCAGGAATACGAACTCCGGCGGCTCGCTGATATAGGAACCATCGGTATGTAGCGGCTGCGCGGAACTGGAGTAGCGGAAGAAGTTCTGCGCTGCCGGGTTGAATTCCACATCCGACCACAATGCCCCCGTGGGCTCGCCGGTCGCAGCGTCCTCGTCCACCGATACTTCCAGACCATGTCGTGTAATCACGGCCTCCCAGAATTCCCGTTGCAGCCCAAGCTGCGGATGCGCGCTGACATGCACGATACGCGCGGTCTGGCAGGCATCGAGCACGCGATCGGCGACCCTCTCCGGCGACATCGTGGTGCGAAGATCCAGGGATATCTGTGCACGCATTGGCCGGTTCTTCAGGTGCACAGCGGGGTGAGATCGCTTCCAGAAGCGTTCGGGACAATTTCGGCGGCGAATTCACTGAGACAGCGGCGTATCGATTCGATGTCGTCAACGGCTACATCGCTGTGCAACGGCAGCGTCAGCAATCTGTCAGCCAACGAAGTGGCATTCGGATGAGCGCGCTGGCGAACACGCGTTGCTGTTTCTGGTATGTCCGACAGTGTGCGTCGATACAATCGCGACGGTCCGAGGCCAGCCAGCCAGAGCCGATCGAATAGCTGATCGCGCTGTTCTGCGCTCGGGAGCAACAGCGGATATCGCCACAGCGTCGAATACGGAATGTCGGCCGGTACCATTTCAGATGAATGCGCCATTGCCGATGAATGCGGGGATGCTAGATCCCGCCAGGGACCGGCAACGTCCTGCAACATGCGCTCGTAAATCCGCGCTAGTGGATCGGCAGTGAGCTGCGGTCGCAGCAGGGCCCTGTGCAGCGCCCCGACAAGGTATTCCGGAAAAGCACGCGCCTGTCGCAGCGGACGATAGGCAATCGCGTCGACGCTGATCCGCAGGCCCCGCGTGAGCCACCAGTAGACGGCAGGCGAGACTGCGTAGTTGTATAACGCAGACTGAAGCACGTGCAGCGCGGCGTTAATCTTTCCGCCGATACCCAATCGTGGCTGTCTGCAGTGTGCATGCAAACGTGAATCGCGCGGCACGATCAGCGCACCGCCGCGACGCAGTGACACCGGTTTGCCACGACCGAAACTGACCACCAGTGCATCCGCCTGACGATCCTGTGCCGCGTGCGGCAACACATGCGCAGCGTCTTCAATCAAGGCACAGTCGCGGCCGATCGCTGCTCGGATCGCGGCATTGTTCCCCGGCAGTCCGAGCAAGCGGACTGCGACCACGGCGACGGTTCGCGAGGACATGGCCGCGGCGACGTCGACCGGATCCAATTGCGTGCTTTCGCATGAGAAGTCCGCCAGCACCGGCTGTATGCCGGCATATACTGCAGCCGCCACGATGTCAGGGCAGGCAAACGCCGGAACGATGACTTCCGGCCGCGAGACGCACCGCGAGTCTGCCGCAGCTCTTAACGCCACCGCCAGTGCCGCTGTGCCCGAGTCGAACCAGAGATAGGTGCGGTCAGTCCCGCTTCCCGCAGCCTCGGCGAGCGCAGTGAGCTGCTCGGCCGACGCCGGGCACCGGGCAGCCAACCACTCGCGACACGCCGGTAGCGGCACGCGCTCACCCACCGGCCGCAGCTGACGAAAGATCACGCGCCGTAAGTCCTGATCAATGGCGACATGACCGGGCAGAGTGTGCCGATGATCTTGCCCATCACGTCGAGTTCGGCAATCGAAATGCCGATCCGCAGCGGCAGGCACAGTATCCGCTCGGTCAGCGATTCGGTTATCGGCATAGGCGCGCCCGCAGCGATGAACGGTAGGCGATTGAGCGGCGCATCGAAGTAGGTGCGCGGTACGAAACCTGCCCGCGTCAATGCGCTGATTGCGCGGTCGCGTATTTGTCCATCCGGAAACACGACTGGCAGATAGCCGTGATTCGTCTCGCCCGATGGATTGAGCTGTTGTAATTGAGCCGAGCTGTGCGCGCGCAGGAAACTGCGCAGGTATTCGGCGGACTGACGGCGACTGCGCAACACGCCATCGATATCGTCCAGCAGCGCCAGTCCCATCGCAGCATGCAGTTCGCTGAGACGCCCGTTAATACCCAGGGCTTGCACTTCACCGTTGCTGCCCAGCCCATTATTGATCGCGCATTTCGCGCGCTCATACGCGTCGCGTTCTTTCAGTATGACTGCACCGCCTTCGATCGTATGAAACAGCTTGGTCGCATGCAAACTCAGCACGCTGGCGTCGCCGTATGACAGGACACTGCGGTCTTGATAGGTGGTACCAAAGGCATGGGCAGCATCGTAGATCGTGCGCAACTGGTGTTGGCGCGCTACTGCTTCGATGGCGTCGACATCGGCAGGATTGCCGAATGTATGAACGGCCAGGATGGCGCTGCTGGAAGGTGTCACCGCCGCAGCGATGCGCGTCGGGTCGATGTTGTAGCTTCGCGGCTCGATATCGACGAAGCGCGCCTGCAGTCCGACCCACCGCAGCGAACTCACGGTGGTCACCCACGAGAAGGGCGTGGTGATGATCTCGCCCGTCAGTTCCAGCGCGCGATAGGCAATTTGCAGCGCCAGCGTGCCGCTGCTGGTCAGTAGCAGATAGTCGACTCGCAGATATTCGGCCAGGCGACTCTCCAGCTCACGCACTGCCGCGCCGTTGTTGGTGAGGCGTCCCGACGAGAATACTTTTCGAACCAGCGCCGTAAACCGCTCCTCGTCCGGGATGTTGATCACTGAATGCGGCTGGAACGCCATGGCTAGGCCACCACCGGTACGAAATCATTGCTCATGGTGGGAAGCAGCTTGCGCATGGTGCGCTCATCCGGAAATTCAAACAGTGCATAGCCCAGCGTGTCTTTCGCCGAAGCGAAGCGGCTGACCGTGTCGCCCAGCCGTGCAATCAGCGAGATCTGTGTGACATATGCATGGAGTGAAGGGGCCATGCGAAAGCCGCCGAACGACCCTGCGAGTCTCGAATGAAGCATGTGAGATGCCACATATCGCGATGTGCGTCGCGTATAGGACGAGGACGGAATAACAAGACCGAGCGCCTGACGAATGGCGATAGCAGTCAGATCGACGCCCGTCGCAAGCTCAATCAGTTGCGGCAAGGCATTGCCGCCGGCACGCGGACCGATCTCGATCACCAGCAGCCGACCGTCGCGATCGATCATGGCGTCAAGATTGAATACCAGGTCCCGTACGCCCAGCAGTTCAAACAGACGTTGCAGTTCGTCGTGCAAATGCACTCGCAACGAATCGGATAGCTCGCCCGGAAGACTTTCGCCGACCGGTGCCCAGGGGGAACATTGCGAATCGAAGTGTTCATCGCCGAAGCCACCGAATACCAACTGCCCGTCAGCCACGAGCCCGTCGCCGGCAATCTGCACGCCATCCCGTTCGATCCATTCCTCGACAATCAGCCGGGACGAGCGGGAGTACCGCAGCGCATTCACCGCGGCAGCTGCAACGTCATCGGGAGAGGTGACCCGAGTGACACCCTTGCTGCCGGAAGAATCGACTGGTTTGATCATGACCGGCAGGCCCATCCCGGCGGTGGCGGCCTGACTTTCGGCGACGCTGCTTGCCGCTGCGAAACGTGGCGATCTGAAGCCATGCCGTTGCAGAAATGTCCGGAACAGCACTTTATCCGTGAGAATTTCGACTGCATGCGCGCTGCTGCCCGGAAGTCCCAACTGGGCGGCAACGGTTGCTGCGGTAAGCGCCGCTGGATCGGATGCATAGGCCAGAATGCCATCCACGTTGAACTCTCGGGCGACTGCCAGCACGGCCTGCGGATCGGTCGTACTGACGTTGGCATAATGATGAGCGAGGCGATGCCCCGGATTGTCAGGCAGATAATCACACGTGATCACTCTGCAGCCTGACTTCATCGCCTGCAGAATCGCGGGAATTTGAAATGTCGTACCGCCCAGAATCAGCAGCACGGCACCTGCCGTATCGACGCACTGCCGTTGCTGTCCGGCTTGCTCCCCATCTGCGGACTGGTCACGCATCTTCGTGCGTTGATTCGACTGCGTAAAAACCTCCCGTTCCCTGTGCCTGCTGACCGCGAATGCTACTGCGGCAAGCACGTACAGACTACGCTGCGGTTCCATATCGCCGCAAGGGTTTCTGGCAGCAATAGCCGCTGCGTATACCGGCAACGTGCTGTGGCAGAATAAATGCATGGTCAATGCCGTTCCGATCATTCCCTCAGCATTCCTCAAACACACACCCGGGCTAGCGGAGTTGGCCGCCATGCTCGCCAGCAGTCGCCGTTGCGTTGTACTCACTGGCGCCGGTATCAGTACCGAATCGGGCATTCCCGACTATCGCGATCAGAACGGCGCGTGGAAACGTTCGCCACCGATGTCGTACCAGGAGTTTATGGGTAGCCGTGCGGCGCGACAGCGCTACTGGGCAAGGGCGCTCATCGGTTGGCGTCAGTTTCGCGGTGTCGAGCCGAATCGTGCGCATCATGCGCTCGCCAGGTTCGAGCAGGCCGGTGTGGTGCACACCATCATTACTCAAAACGTGGATGGGTTGCATCAGCGCGCCGGGAGCCGCAACGTCATCGATCTGCACGGCCGGATCGATCTGGTGGAATGCCTGGTTTGCAAACGCCTTTCCGCACGCGAGCTCATGCAGACGCAACTCGCCGAGATCAATCCCGACTGGACTGCCTTGCACGCGGAGATGGCGCCGGATGGCGATGCGTTGCTGGAGCATGCTGATTTCGCAAGCTTCGAACTGCCGGACTGCGAACACTGCGCCGGTCCATTGAAGCCTGCGGTGGTGTTCTTCGGCGAGAATGTTCCGCGGCAGATCGTAGCGAGCGCTTATGAAGCAGTGCGAAGCTCCGATCTGCTTTTGGTGGCTGGTTCGTCGCTGATGGTGATGTCAGGCCATCGCTTCGTGCGCGAGGCTCGCACGCTAGGCATTCCCATTGGTGTGATCAACCTGGGCCGCACGCGTGCCGATGACGAAGTGGATGTCAAAGTCGAGGCCAGTTGTGGCGCAACATTGCAGTGGCTCGCGGCAGCCGTATTGTCGACTGAGGGTGAGTGACCTGGTTGAGGCATGCGCATGACCCTAGCTGACGGCGTCCTGATCCGGCGCGACGCCATCGAGCCTATGGATCTCAGCGTCCTGAGCGACTATGTGCGGCGGGCCCCGATGACGGATTCCCTGGTCTCGGATTTCGAGAGCGAGGCGCAGGATGGCGTTGTGGATTGGGTGCTCAATACGAATATTCGCGCCACCCAGGCAGTGCAGCTGACACCAGCGATCGGCGAAATACTGCGACGCATCGATGACGCGAATGTGCCGGCATTCATCGAACCGTTCTACCAGATCGAAGTTCGTGACCGCGAACCGTCGCAGATTCTGCACTACGATGTGGGCGGTCACTACATCCCGCATGTCGACGCCGAGACGCTCTACAAGGACGATATCGGCCTGGACATGTGGGAGAAGACGCTCGATCGCGATCTCTCCGTGGTGTATTTCCTCAACGATGGGTTTTCCGGTGGCGAGCTGATCTTTCCGGCGCTCGATCTCATCGTCCAACCCGAGGCGGGCACACTGGTGTGTTTTCCTTCCTGTCACAATTACGTTCACGGAGTCAAACCGGTAATGGCGGGGCATCGCTACTCCATCGTTACCTGGATGCGAGTCAAAGGCATGCCGAGCGTGGATGAGATCAACCAATTGGCCATGGATGAGTACCACCGCCGATGACCGCAGCAGATTGAGCAGCCTCCACGACTGGCGAAAGGTGGTATCCGTTGAGGGTGCGTCCGCCTTGCATGTTCACCTGCCGGCATTTACCGCACAGGTATCGGCGTCGATTTAGTTACTGACGCACCGGTTACGGCCGTTTGCTTTGGCCTGGTACAGCGCTTTGTCGGCTCGATCGAAGGCAGCGCCTGCCGAATCGTTGGACAACAATGCGGTAATGCCGCTCGATACGGTGATCGACACGGGCGTGCCGCGGAAATGAAAGCCAATGCGTGCGATCGCGGCGTGCATTTCCTCGACCACTCGTAGCGCATTGTCGAGCTCGGTGCCAGGCAGGATCATGACGAATTCTTCGCCACCGTAGCGTGCCAGGAAGTCCGTACCCCGAATCCGGTGGGCCAGACAGTCGGCGACAGTCTCCAGGACTTTGTCACCCGCACGATGCCCGTACGCGTCGTTGATGCGTTTGAAATGATCGACATCCCAGACCGCGATACAAGTGGGTTGCTTGAAGCGCTGCCAGCGCTTCAGCTCTTCCTCGATGCGCTTGTCGTACGCCAGGCGGTTAGGAATCTTCGTCAGCACGTCGATCATGGACTGCCGCTGTTCGTCCTTGAGCTGGCCATGCAGACGGTTGGCCTCGGCTTCAAGCTCGGTGATTCGCGATAGCATCTGTTCGCTGCGAGCTTGCATCGCGCTGGTCAGCGCAGCTTCCCGCTGTCGAAATTCCTGCAGGTGCCGATCGATGGAATCGATGCGGCTACGCACCTGGAGGCGGATCTGCTGGAGATCATCCGCGGATTCCACACTCTCGCCCATGGCCTTCATTTCGCCGGCCAGCTGCACATTCAACGTTTCGCTGCTCGCCTGGGCTTGGCTCTGATTCTGATTCTGATCGGCGACGAATTGTCCGATCTCATCGAGCTTGCCCACCATATGGCTGAGCAGGCCTTCGATTTCCTGCTTGGCCCGTTCGATGCGCTGAATGCGTTGTCCCACCAGTTCGGTCAGCGACGACAACACTTCCGGCAATTGGTCACGAGTCAGCGAGGCGGTGAGCTTCGAATCGAGCGCGTCAATCTGCGTGACAAGTTCGGTGTCGCGCCGCAGCTCAGCGAGCATTGCGGCCAGAATTGCGCGTACGCGGGCGTCGTCGACGAGGCTTTCGCCCGACGGCTCGGGCTGCGTCTTGACAGGCTCCGCACCGACGCCGCGAGGCGCCGGCATCATCGCAGCCGCTGTTGCGACAGGTGAGGCAGCCACGGGTGTCGCAACGGCAACTGGACGCTCACGCGCTAGCAGGGCAGCAGCGGTAGCTTGAGGACTTGCAGCAGTCAGCGGACGCGCTGCGGCAGAATGATCG
>JAIBJL010000007.1 GCA_020029545.1 Gammaproteobacteria bacterium | reverse complement strand
CTCACATTCGACACTGGCGGGCCGATGGCGCGCAGCGTCTACGATATTGCGGTATCGCTCGGCATTATGACGGGCGTGGATCCGGCCGATGCGGCGACTCAGAAAAGCAAAGGCAAATTCGCCACCGATTACACGAAGTTCCTGAAGTCGGACGCACTGAAAGGAGCGCGCATTGGTATCGCACGCGACTTTCTCGGCGCCGATCCGGATGTGGACTGGATTGTCGAAGCCGCGCTCGACACCATGAAACAGGCAGGCGCCACGATTGTCGAGGTGCGCTATCCCAAATGGCTGCTGGACGGCAAGGCCGAGTTCTACAGCGCCATTCGCAATCCCGAGTTTGCCACACAGATCGCCGACTACCTGGCGACCACGGCAGCCAAGTATCCCAAGAATATCGACGAATTGATCGCGCGTTCGAATCGCGTCACCTCGCTGCGTGCGGACGGTGCCGGACCGAATGAAGGCCGCTGGAACCTGTTCAAGCGCGAGGCGGCCAGCGGCAAACTCGACGACTATCGTTATCTGTCGGTCCGCGACCATGCGCTGCCGATGATGCGGCAGGTCGTCGAGGGCATCGTCGCCAAGGAAAAACTCGACGCCATTGTTTATCCGACGTCGCCACGACGGCCCGGACAGATTGCCGCGCCACCTGAGGCGGGTGGATCGGGAGCGATGTCGGCAACGAACATCGCCAACCTGACCGGCTTTCCCGACCTGATCGTGCCGGCGGGATTCACCAGCGATGACCTGCCAGTGGGGCTGTCGTTCTTCGGTCTGGCATTCAGCGAACCGACACTGTTGGCACTGGGGTACAGCTTCGAACAGCTCACGCACGCACGGCGCCTGCCGGTGACCACGCCTGCATTGGCAGGCGAAACGATCGACGTACGTTGAATAAGTCCACGTTCTATGACGATCCGCAGTTCACCAATCGCAAGCAGAGGCGGCTACTCGGCATCGCACGCCGCCGTCCGGATTCAAGCCGTTGAAGGGTGAACCGTGACTGGAGGAAGTGAGTGGTGAGTGGTGAGCGGGAAGAGCCGCCGGATTCGGGAGCCGGGATTCGTCTGAATGGTCCGGGTCACGATGCGTTCCACACGGATCAGGTTCGGGTCGCAGCCTTGCGGCGAATTCCCAATTCCCGATTCCCAATCTCCAATCGCGAATCACTTCATTCCGAGACAGATTGCGCTCTTAACCATTCACTATTCACCACTCACTACTCACTACTCACTTTCGGACACAAACACCTGTATGAAATTGTCGGCCATCGCTACCCGCACTCTCGGTGCAGTCCTGGTCGCCGGGATCAGCGTCAGCAGTCTTGCCGCTCCGCGGACGCATGAATTGAAAGCGTCGCCGACCACGGTTCATCGCAGCTTCTTCGATGCCACGCTGCCGCCGGTACTGACGATCGATTCCGGGGACATCGTCAAGCTCGAGACCGCCTCCGGCAATCCACGCTATTTCGAAAGTCTGGGTGTGCCCAAGGAAAAGATTCCTGCGGAACTCTACGCGGTGTTCGAGGGCGTCGAGGGCAAGGGGCGCGGCGATCACACGCTCAACGGACCGATTGCGGTGCGCGGGGCCGAACCGGGCGACACCCTGGAGATTCGCATTCGCTCCGTCGATGTGCGGCTGCCGATCGCCGGTCAGGGCTTCAATATCGGGCGCGGTACCTTACCGGAGCAATTCGAATACAAGTTCGACCGCGCTTTGTGGATCGACATGAAGAAGCGCACGGTCGAGTACGCGCCGGGCGTGGAAGTGCCGGTCAAGCCCTTCTGGGGTGTCATCGGCACGGCGCCGCCGCCGGAGATGGGACGAGTAGCCAGCGGCCCGCCGAATGTCTTTGGCGGCAACATGGACAACAGCGATCTGGGCGCCGGCAGCACGTTGTATCTGCCGGTGTTCAATGCCCAAGGGTTGCTATCGATCGGTGATGGTCATGCCGCACAGGGCCACGGTGAGGTCTGCGGTGGCGCGATCGAAACTTCGCTCAAGGGCGAGATTCAGGTCTTCCTGCACAAAGGCCAGAAGCTCAAATGGCCGCGTGCGGAAACAGCAACTCATTACATGACGATGGGACTCAACAAGGATCTCGATGACGCTGCCAAGGCAGCCACTTCAGAGATGCTCGACTTTCTGGTCGAAAAGAAAGGCCTGACTCGCGAGACCGCTTACATGCTTGCCAGTGCGGCGATGAATCTGCAGGTCACGCAGCTGGTCGATGGCACCAAGGGTGTCCACGCCATGATGCCGAAGTCCCTCTTCGGCAAATGACGCTCAACCAACAATGCAGATGATTCGGATCGGGATCGTAAAGGAACAGCCATGATGAACATTACTGTGCGTGCGGGACTGCGTCGGTTCATGACAGTTGCCGTCGCTACGCTGGGTATCACGGCGATTGCAGGGTGCGGACAGAAACCTGTCGCCGGCACTGCCAAGGCGCCGACGCCTGCGGCAGCCAAGTTTCATCTGGAGGAAGCGACGATTGCCAGCATTCAAGGCGCGCTCGAATCATCGCCAACCGCCGACGGATTTCGGTCCGCTACCGGATGAGCCGTAGGATTCGGGAATCGGGGCCTGAGATTCAGGATCGGGTATCAAGAATCTGACCCGCGCCGCTGCGCGCAAGGCTGTCCACAACGAGCCAGTTCAAACTCAGACGACTGTGGCTAATCGCTGATTGACGACCACCACCGAACGGTGCAGGGTGGGTGGAGCGGGACTAGCACGTATGGATTACCACGGCTTCTGGGATGAATGCGGACGACTATCGCTGCGTTTTCGATGGCTTGGATGGCGCGCTCGCCATTCTGGGCCGGGTGTCCGCTGAGTCCTTTCAACTGTTGAACGTGAATCATGCTTGGGCGTGCCTCTTTGGTCGCCCTCGCGCCGACTATCTGGCGCAACCGCTCGAGCGCGTTTTTCCGAACAGGCTCGCCGGCCAGATTGCCAACGCGTGTCATCGCTGCATCGACTCGCATGACGCCGTCGAACTGTCGGTGCAGGTGCCCCTCGCGACGAATGTCGGTACTCAGTCATGGACGTTGTCACCCATCTCCGGGTCGAACGCAGCCCCGGATGGTGTCATGCTGCTCGCTCGCGCTGCGCCCATCGAGGCGCTCACATCGTCCTCGGACACGCAGTTGCGCAGCATCCTTGAACAGACGTGGGACTTGGTCGGCCATTACGATCTCACCGGACGCATCCGGTACTTCACTGCATCAGCCCTGCGCGGGTCCGCGCTCAGTCCATCCGACAGGTCCGGGCGCCTGACGACCGAGGTGTGGTCCGATGCCTCGCAGGCGCCGACGCTTCAAAGGGCAGTGCTCGCTACGGTGCACACGGGTGTCGTACAGGAGGCGGAGCATGCATTCGATCTGCCTGATGGGGAGCGGGTCTGGTATCGGGTGCATTTCGCGCCTGAACGCAATGCGGACGGCGCGGTAGTTTCCGTGATTGCGGTCGGCCGGGACATCACTACGCTCAAAGTGACTCAAGAAAAGTTGCGCAAGGGCGAGCGGCAGTACCGCACGTTGGTCGAACACTCGCCGGACCATATCCTTCGCCACGATCGCGAGTTGCGGCTTGTATATGCCAACCCGGCTGCGGAGCGCTATGCAGGTAGATCCCTCCAGGACCATATCGGCCTGAAGGTGGGTGAAAGTCCTGAGTCACGGAACTACCAGGTCAACGAGAGCACCGATTCGATACCTGCCATATTGGGGCGTGTCTTCCGCGACGGCCAGCCGCAGGAGTTCGAAGTACGAAACCTCAAGCCTCGTTTTTCAGGGGATGTCCGCTATGTTAGCTGCATTGTCGTCCCCGAACGCAATGCTGCGGGTGAGATCGAGAGCGTTCTTTCGATAGGTCGCGACGTCACTCAGCTCAAGGCCGTGGAGGCTGATTTACGCATGCTGAACGCAACGCTCGAAGAACGCGTCGCTGCGCGCACGGCCGATCTGGAGATTGCGAATCGCGATCTGCAGAGTTTCGCGCAGACCGTGTCGCACGACTTGCGGGCACCGTTGCATGCCATTATCGGCTTCGCCACGACGCTCGGTCAGGAGGCCGACAAGCTGTCGGAGCAGGGTCGCGGGCTGCTCAAACGTATCTGCAGCGCAGGCTCGAAGCTCAATCAGCTGATCGACGATATTCTGCAGTACTCGCATGCCGGCCGGGCGGAGCTGGTGCGCAGTCCGGTCACGCTCGAGCAATTGGCTCAGGAAGTGGCGGCCGAGCTGCAGGAGCAATACCCGACCGCGATGGTCGACATCGCCGAGTTGCCGCGCGTGAAAGGCGACTCCACGATGCTGCGTCAGGTATTACAGAACCTGATCGGCAATGCACTGAAGTTCTCGGTTCGACGGACCCAGCCGCGGGTGGAGGTGAACTGGTTGCGACAGGGCGACGAAGTCGTTTTTTACGTACGCGACAATGGCGCGGGTTTCGACATGCGCTATGCCGACAAGCTCGGCATCATGTTTCATCGGCTGCACCATGAGCACGAGTTTCCGGGCAGCGGTGTCGGGCTGGCCATCGTGCACCGCTTGATCGAGCGGCACGGCGGGCGGTTGTGGGCGAGCAGCGAGGTGGGCGGGGGAGCTACATTTTTTTTCACCGTGCCGAGTGCGGTTCCTGAAGTTCGGGCGGCAGGCGCAGGCTAGGGATGGATGCGCTCGATTACCGCCTCGTTTTCGATGCCATCGGCGATGCGCTCGCTGTTCTTGGCCGGAAGCCTGGTGAACCCATTCAAGTTCTGGACGTGAATCGTGCTTGGGAACGTCTCTTTGACTGTTCTCGCGCCGACTATCTGGCCCGCTCGATCGAGTGCGCTTTTCCAAGCAGAGTCGTGGTCGAAATCTACCACGGTTGGGAGCGCTGCATCGGTGCGGGCGTCGCTCTCGAGCTGCAGACGAACATGACTGCGGTGTCAGGTGCCGGCACTCAGGTATGGAAGCTGTTGCCGATGGACACAGCGGATGGGAAGGTGGACCGCATGATCCTGGTCGCTCGAGCATCGCCTGTGGAAGCAGCGACGTTGTCGCCAGGTAGCTGTTCCCACGACATTCTGGAACAGACCTCCGACATCGTCGCCTACTTGGATCGACAGGCGCGAGTCCTCTATGTCAATGCGCCAGGCCTGCGCACGCTCGATATCGGCCGCTCGGACCCGCTCGGAAAGACAGTCGCCGAACTGTGGCCCAACAGCCGTAGCGCAATGATGTTCCACGACGCGGTTCTCAAGACCGTCCAGATTCAGACACTGCAGGAAGCCGAGTTCTCGATCGATCAGCCTGACGGGTGTCGAATCTGGCTTCAGGTCCGCCTCACGCTGGAACGCGACGCGGGAGGCAACATGATCTCCGTCATTGCTGTGGGACGCGATATCACCTCGCTCAAGCTGGCCGAGGAAAAGCTGTGTCAAAGCGAGCAGCATTTCCGCACGCTTGCCGAGCACTCTCCGGATTGCATTCTTCGCTACGATCGAGAGACACGCATGATGTACGCCAATCCCACGCTGGAGCGTTTCTACGGTATTCCGGTCGAAGAATTTCTCGGTAACAGGATTGGCGAGCTGCATGAGCGGCGCAACTTGCGGGACAGAGAAGACATCGTCGCTTCGATGCGCGAGGCCGTCGAGCGAGTCCTGCGGGAGGGACAGCCCGTGTCATTTGAAATGCGCGGGCACAATCCATCTTCTATCCACGGCATCAGCTATATGAACTATGTCGTGGTTCCTGAACGCGACGCAGACGGACAGATCGAAAGTGTCCTTGCCATCGGACGAGATATCGGCCAGCTCAAGGCGATCGAAGCCGATCTGCGCGGACTCAATGCCACACTGGAACAGCGCGTGGCGATACGTGCCGGCGATCTGGAACGTGCAAATCGCGATTTGAGGAGCTTCGCGTACACAGCATCGCATGATTTGCGAGCACCACTGCGTGCGATCATCGGCTTCGCCACAATGATCGACAGGGACGAAGGCGACAAGCTCTCCGATCAGGGGCGTGCATTGCTCAAACGCATCTGCGCCGCAGGCTCGAAGCTCGGTCATCTGATCGACGACATTCTGCGCTACTCGCAAGCCGGGCAGGCGGAGCTATCACATCGCGCGGTCGGGCTCGCGCAAATGGCTCAGGGGGTGGCGGCCGAGCTGCGGGAGCAGTACCCCAATGCAACGGTCAGCGTCGCCGAGTTGCCGCGCGTCTGGGGCGATTCCACGATGCTGCGCCAGGTGTTGCAGAACCTGATCGGCAATGCACTGAAGTTCTCGGTTCGACAAGCGCAGCCGCGGGTGGAGGTCAATTGGTTGCGACAGAACGGTGAGGTCGTTTTTTATGTGCGTGACAATGGCGCGGGCTTCGACATGCGCTACGCCGACAAGCTCGGCGCCATGTTCCAGCGACTGCACCACGAATGCGAATTCCCCGGCAGCGGTATCGGCTTGGCTATCGTGCAGCGCTTGATCGAACGGCACGGCGGACAGTTGTGGGCTAGGGGCGAGGTGGGCGTCGGAGCCACATTCTTTTTCACCGTACCGCGGGCAGGATCTGAAATAAGTGATTCAACTGCTCGGACGGGTTCCTAGATCGTCAGAGCAGTCATTGCGCAGCCTTGAAGAAAATTGACCTTGCGTGGTAGGGGCAGGGCGTCGGTTACCGTCTCCACTGTACCGCTACTATGCCAGGTCCTGTCGAGGGGCCCTGCCAGCGGCTCACCGGGAAACTCATGTTGATTCGCCTGATCTGCCTGGCCGGCGACAGCCTGGCCGCCACTGCTGGGATCGATCCGGTCGCTGCGCCACCGGCCGGACTGCTCGCGCTCAGCTTGGGCGGCCGCGCGAACCAGACCAACCCATGACGCAAGCTCGCACGCAGCCGCAGCTCCGGCCATACCAGCCATCGCAAGCAACCGGGCAAGACATCGGACTGCTGAACTTCGGCGTCACACCGCAGGCCTTTCGCGAGCAGCACTTCGAACAAGCGGTGCAGCTGTTCCGCAAAGCGCTGCGCGACACGATCTGCGAGTGGCAGGATCTCGATCATCTGTTGCAGCAGAATGAGCCCACGCCCCAGGGCTTGCAGCTGTTCAATCATGGATTGATCGATGATGCGTCGTACACCGAAGATTATCCCTGCTTCGGTGTGCAGCGCCGCAGATTGAACAAGGTCCGTTTCTACGGACACCTCAATGCCGGCGCGACGTTGGTATTGAATCGCGTCGAAATGCAGTGGGTCGCGGCGCAGCGTCTGTGTGCCGAAGTGTCGCGATTTTCCGGCCAGCCCGCGACCAGCAATGCGTACGTCAGCTTCAGGGGCGACGGTACCTTCGGCAAACATTGGGATACGCACGATGTGTTTGCCATTCAACTGATAGGCCGGAAACGCTGGCGCTTGTTTGCGCCGACGCTGCCCTTGCCGTTGAGCCATCAGATGAGCCAGAGCAGTGGCCATACGTGTCCCGAGGTGGCCGCTCTCGATTGCGTGCTCGAGGCTGGCGATGTGTTGTACATCCCCCGAGGCTGGTGGCATCACGTCCTACCGCTCGATGAGGGCAGCCTGCATCTGTCGGTCGGCACCTATGCGCCAACGGTCCATGACTACCTGATGTGGGTTTGTTCGCGAGTATTGCCGCGCGATCTGCGCGCGCGTCCGGCGCTTGGCACAGGGACGGCCGATATATTTGCGACGCTGCTCGAAACAGCGGGCGCGGCGGCACGCGATCCTGATCTGCTCCGCGAATTTCACCAGCAGATCGTACAGCGGGAACGCACCACGTCCGAGTTCAACGTCGGCTTGTTTGCGAGCCCGCGCCTGCCGGCATTGAGCGGGGCCACGCAGGTTCGGCTGAACACGTGCTACACACCGGTTGCTGATGCGCCATTGATGGTGAACGGTACGGCGCTGCAGCTCGACAAACTGAGTGCGCAGCTGGTCACGTTGCTGGCCGGCTCGCGCGCACTGACATTGGCGCAGCTGGAGGCCAAGCTGCCTGGCGCGACCGCCGATGCGATACGCGCGTCGGTGCTCAATCTGAACCGTTTCGAAATCGTGAGTCTCGATCGATCAGTTCTCGGTGCGTCCGATCGAGCGTGACGTCGCAGAACTCCATGGACGCACGAGCCGCGCAGCGCGTCGAGCGTTCGTAACGTCGGTATCACGCGTTCCAGGGTGGGGTCGCGCCGTATCCGTCCGTCTGCATCAGCAGTGACCCTTTCCTTTATCTGCCCTGCAACATGCACCATGGAATTTCGCATGTGTCGTCCGGCGGCACATTGATCGCGCGTGCCGCGGCGGTTCATGCTCCTGGAACCGCCGGACAACCCAACTCACGTCTGCCGGCCGCCGGCCGCACCGGATGATTGCCTTGAAGCCATTGATCAAGACCACCTTGTGGACCCTGACGGTGCTCGTCGTCGTCAGCGCGCTGGCGGCGCCGAAGGTGATGCCCATGTTGCGCTCTACAGAAGGACCGCAGGGCGAATCCGCCGCCAAAGCGGAGTCGGGCAACGCTGAGTCGAAGCGCAAGCCGGGGGCGCCTCGCGATCGTGCGCCGTTGCGCGTTTCCGCCATCGTGGTGCAGACGACGCCGTTTGCCGAATCGGTGACGTCGACGGGTACGCTGATCGCGGAAGAAGGTGTCGAGCTGCAGGCCGAGACCAACGGCAAGGTCGTGTCGATCGGATTTACCGAAGGTGCGCGCGTCAAGAAAGGTGACCTGCTGGTCCGCCTGAATGACGCCGACCTGATTGCTACTCATGCTCGCGCCAAGTTTCGCAAGGAGCTGGCGATGCTGCGCGAAAAGCGCCTCGCGCAACTGCTGAAGCAGGGCGTGGCGCGCCAGGAGGAGTACGACACCGCACTCAACGAACTCAACATCCAGGATGCCGAGATCGAGCTGACCGAGGCACAGATCGCGAAGACAGAGATTCGCGCGCCGTTCGATGGCGTCGTGGGGCTGCGGTATGTCAGTGAAGGTTCTTTCGTCAACGCCGCCACTCGCATCGCGACGCTGCAACGGTTGGATCGCCTCAAAGTGGACTTTGCCATCCCCGAAAAATATGCAGGCCGGGTGCGTGTCGGCGCTCCGATCGTCTTCACCATCGCCGGCGGCGAACGCGATTTCGGTGGCCAGATTTACGCATTCGATCCTCGCATCGACACGGCCACACGCACGCTCGTCATACGCGCGATCTGCCCCAATCCGGATGGCCGGTTGTTACCGGGGGCCTTCGCGAGCGTGCAGGTGATCCTCGGTCAGCTCAAGGAGGCGGTACTGATTCCCGCCGTCGCGGTGGTGCCCGGCCTGAATGAAAAGAACGTTTTCGTTGTTAAGGATGGCAAAGCGGAGCGGCGCGCGGTGGAGACCGGCACGCGGCTGGAAAGCACCGTACACATCCTGTCCGGACTTGCGGCCGGCGAAACGGTGATCACCTCCGGCTTGCAGCAACTGCGCGCGGGTCAGTCCGTCAGCATCATCGGTGAGAAAGCGACGTGAGCTTCGCCGAGATCAGCATCCGGCGGCCGGTACTGACCATCGTCATCTCGTTGCTGATCATGCTGGCCGGCACGATCAGCCTGATGCAGCTGGCTGTCAGGGAGTATCCCGCGGTCGATCCACCGACCTTGTCGATCTCGACCAGTTATCCCGGTGCCGCTGCCGAAGTGGTGCAGGCGCAGATCACCGAACCTCTCGAAGAGGCGGTGAATGCAGTCGCCGGAATTCGCACGCTGACATCCACCAGCCGTGAAGGCGCGAGCCAGATTTCGGCGGAATTTTCGCTGGAGACCAACCTCGATACGGCAGCCAGCGACGTTCGCGACCAGATGGCGCGGGCCGTGCGCAATCTGCCGCCGGATTCCAATCCGCCGGTCCTCAACAAGGCGCATGCCGACTCCACTCCGATCTTCGGCATCTCGCTGAGCAGCGAACGGCGCAATCAACTGGAGCTCAATGCGTTCGCGGATGGCATGCGTGAACGGCTGCAGACGGTGCCGGGCATTGCCGAAGTCGAACGGCCGGCGGAGAAACGTTACGCAATGCGGCTGTGGATGGACCCGGAAAAGCTCGCAGCCTATCAGCTGACGCCACTCGATGTCAGGCAGGCGCTGAGTCGGGAAAACATCGAGTTGCCATCGGGGCGCATCGAGGGAGAAGCGGTGGAACTCCCGGTCAAGACGCTGTCGCGCTTGAATACGCCGGAAGAATTCAACGCGCTCATTGTCAAGCGCAGCGGCGACAGCATCGTGCGCTTCCGCGATATCGGCTATGCGGAGCTCGGGGCACAGAACGAACGCGGCTCGCTCAAGATCGGCGACACCCCCACGGCCGGTCTGTACTTCAAGCAGCAGCCCGGCGCCAACCAGATCGAAATCGTCGATGAACTGCGCCAGCGCATCGAGCAGGTGAAGAAGGAACTCCCGGCGGATATTCATTTGCAGATCGCGTACGACACCACCGAGTATGTGCGTCGCTCGCTGTACGAAGTCAGCGAGACGATCTTGATTGCTTTCGTGCTGGTGTTGCTGGTGGTGTTCGCGTTCCTGCGCGAGTGGCGCACGACACTGATTCCGGTACTGGCGATTCCGGTGTCGATCGTCGGGGCCTTTGCCGTCATGCAAGTGGCCGGCTTTTCGATCAACACGCTGACATTGCTGGGCATCGTGCTGGCGATCGGCCTGGTCGTCGACGATGCCATCGTGGTGCTGGAAAACATTTACGCGAAAATCGAATCGGGCATGGCGCCGGTGGAGGCAGGCATCGCCGGCACCAAGGAGATTTTCCTGGCCGTGATCTCGACGACCATCACGCTCGCCGTCGTGTTCCTGCCGTTGCTGTTCATGGGCGGCATGTCGGGAAAACTGTTTCGCGAGTTCGGCATGACGATAGCGGGCGCGGTGATCATTTCGGCGCTGGTCGCATTGACGTTGACGCCGATGCTCAGTGCCAAGCTGTTGCGCAAGCACGAAGGACATAACTGGCTGTTCCAGCGCACCGAACCCTTCTTCAACTCGCTCGAGAGCGGTTACGGCCGCAGCCTCGCAGGGTTCATGAAATATCGTGGTACGGCACTTATCGTGCTCGGCCTTGCAGCGGGCCTGATTGCTTCGATGGTGGGCGTGCTGCCCCGCGAGCTGTCGCCGCTGGAAGATCGCGGACGCATCTGGGTACGAGCGACAGCGCCCGAAGGCGTCGGCTACGAATACATGCAGAGCTTCATGGACGACCTGGCCGATGCCACGGCGCAACGCGTGCCCGAAGCAAGTCTGATGATGACGCAGGTGCCGGGTGCCGGCGGCGCTCCCGGCATCCAGGGTCCGGTCAACAACGGCTTCGTGCGCTTGTTCCTGAAAGACAAGTCCGAACGCAAACGTTCGCAGGCCGAGATTGCTGCGGACCTGCAGGGGCTCGCGCGTCAGTTCAACGGCGCGCGCGTGAACATCACGCAGGAGGCGAGCATCGGCGAGAAACGGTCCGGCGGGGGCGGCACACAGTTCGTGATTCAGGCGGCCGACTTCGACACGCTGCAGGAAGTATTACCCGCCTTTCTCGAAGAAGCGCGCAAGCGCGACGAGTTTACGTTCGTGGACAGCGATCTGAAATTCAGCAAGCCGGAAGTTCGCGTGACCATCGACCGCAACAAGGCCCAGACACTCGGTGTCAGCACGCTCGACATCGCGCAGACGCTGCAATCGAGCCTGAGCGGGCAGCGCTTCGGTTATTTCATCCTGAATGGCAAGCAGTACGACGTCATCGGCCAGTTGACGCGCGACTTCCGTTCGCGTCCGGGCGATCTCGGCAACATTGCCGTGCGCACCGCAAGCGGCGATGACATGGTCAGAATCGACAATGTCGTCACGCTGACGGAGAGCAGCGCGCCGCCCGAACTCTATCGTTACAACCGGTACGCCGCGGCTACCGTCTCTGGCACGCTGGCGAACGGCGTGACGATGGAACAGGGAATCAAGGCGTTCAACGAGATTGCAAAGAAAACTCTCGATGAACGCTTCACCACGTCGCTGACCGGCTCGGCGCGCGACTTCGTCGAGAGTTCTTCATCGCTGGGCGTGGTGTTCCTGCTCGCGATCATTCTGATCTACCTCGTGCTCGCGGCACAGTTCGAAAGCTTCATCGATCCGTTCGTGATCCTGCTGACGGTGCCGCTCGCCCTTGCCGGCGCATTGCTGGCGTTGTGGTACTTCAACCAGACGCTGAACATCTTCTCGCAGATCGGCCTGATCATGCTCATCGGCCTGGTCACGAAGAACGGCATCCTGATCGTGGAATTCGCGAATCAACGTCGCGCCGCCGGTGTGACCGATCCGCGGGAGGCAGTGCAGGAAGCCGCTGCCGCGCGTCTGCGCCCGATTCTCATGACGACGCTGGCGATGATCCTCGGCATCCTGCCGATCGCGCTGGCGCTGGGTGCCGGCTCCGAAAGCCGCATGTCGATGGGCATTGCCGTCATCGGCGGGCTGGTTTGCGGAGGGGCTCTGACGCTCTTCGTCATTCCGGCGATGTACGTGATGCTGAGCCGGCGCACAGCGGCCAGGAGCAAGACGTCCTCGGATACCGAAGTGCACGCGGCGCCGCTAAGCGTTTGACCTGTCGGTTCCGCCCGACCTGGTCCACCTGAAGATTGGAGTACAGACCGTCATGTCCTATCTACGGCCTCTGGCTGTCCTGCTGGAATTGCTCGGCGCCTCATTGCTGGTAGCCACGCTCGCGCAGGCCGATGTTCCGGCCCCGTTGCAACTCGATGAGATCACGATTGCGCAGGTGCATCAGGCTTATCTGAACAAGCAGCTGACCAGCGAGCAACTGGTCCGCGGGTATCTGGCGCGTATCAAGGCCTACAACGGGACCTGTGTTTCGCAACCGCAGGGATTGCTCGGCGTAGTGACGACCATTCCGAACGCCGGGCAGGTCAATGCGCTGTCGACGCTGAATTTGCGCCCCAGGACGCGCAAGGCGCTCGGCTTCGACGATCGCAAGGCGCGCAGCATGACCGATGCGCAAGACAGCGATCCGGCGATGCCGGATGCGCTGGAGGTCGCCGCCGAACTCGATCGCAAGTTCGCGGCCACAGGCAAACTGGCTGGGCCGCTCCATGGCATTCCCATCTCGATCAAGGATCAGTACGACACGTTCGACATGCGTACTACATCGGGTGCCGATGCACCGTATGCCAACGACCGGCCGCCGGCGGATTCCACGTTTGTCAAACGCCTGCGCGAGGCCGGCGCGATCATCATCGCGAAGGCCAACATGGGAGAGTATGCGGGCGGCGATCGCAGCGCATTCGGCGGCACCTTCTGCAATCCCTATGACACCGAACGCAGTCCGGGACGGTCCAGCGGCGGCTCGGGTTCATCGGTGGCGGCGAATCTGGTGATGTGCTCGGTCGGTGAAGAGTCAGGGCCATCGGTACGCAATCCCGCAAAGAACAACAACATCGTTGGCTTGGCGCCGACACAGGAACTGGTCAGTCGGGCGGGCATGATTCGCGCTTCGTACATGAATGATCGTGTCGGGCCGATGTGTCGCACCGTCGAGGACACGGCGCGAGTGCTCGATGTCATTGCCGGTTACGATCCCAAAGATGAACTGACGGCATTCAGCGTAGGGCGCAAGCCTGCCCAGCCCTACTACAGCTACGCGCAGAACCCATCGCTGAGTGGTGTGCGCATCGGAGTCGTGCGTGAATACATGAACAAGGCGCTGTTCACGCAGGCGGACGCACAGAGCATCGACATCGTCGAGCAGGCTATCGTCGACTTGCGCAAGGCAGGCGCGACCATTGTCGATCCGGGTCCGGGCGGTGCGCTGTTTCAGGAATGCATTGCGAAGTACGCGCCATCCACGCTCAGCGCGCTGTTCACGCGACAATTTCCACAACTGTTTCCGGTCGACGCCAGCGGCAAACCGACGGCGGACCATATGCCTTTGCTGGTACGCATGTCTCTCGATCCGCAATTGTTGCCGGCCGGCCCGAGTATTCGCGGGTTGACGCAGGAGCGGACCGAGGGTGAGGGGAAATTCGTGCTGGATCTGTATCTGCAGCAGCGCGGCGATGCAAACATCCGTAGCACCGCCGACCTGATCGCCAAATCGAAGTTCTTCACCGACGTGCGCGAGGAAAGCGGCTTTTCCGACAAGAAGAAGGGGCTCGAGAACAAGCAGGCTGACCAGACGCTGGATCTTGGCAGTCGACTGCAGAATCGCTTCGCCCTGCAGCAGATTGCCTTGCAGTGCATGGGACAACTCCATCTCGATGCGCTGACCTATCCGACCAGCAACATTCCAGCGGCCAAACTCGGCGCACCCACCGAGCCGACGGTCAATGGCCGCTCTTCCAATGCATGGACTTTGCTGGGTGCGAATGGCTTTCCGGCGATCACGGTGCCTGCCGGCTTCACGACGCAGGTGTTCGACCGGGTGCCCGATGCCGATGCGCCAGGCAAGACACGGCTGGTCGGTCCGATTGCTGCGCGGCTTCCGGTAGGCGTCGATTTCATGGCGCGGCCATTCGACGAACCCATGCTGTTCCGGATTGCATCGGCCTACGAGCGTACGACGCATCATCGAACGCCGCCGGTCGGTTACGGACCAGTCAAAGGGAAGTAAGCGGCGCCGGAAATCCCCTGTGCAAATCCCGCGGAACCCGTGGCCGATCTCGCGGTTCCTGCCCAGGTAGGGTCCCCCCGCCACTGCGCGTCTGAATCGATGCGAGGCGTGTGGTTCGGCAGGTAAGGATAAGGAGCGCAGCGATGGGGCAACGCTCGGGATTTCGGCAACAGGGTGGTGCGTTGAGCGCGGCAAGCCGTGACTTGTTCCTCCGGTGCGCTGCACCGTGCCGTTGCCAGCTCGCACGACACATGCCGCCGGCATGTGCTCGGACGCCGCAAAGTTATCCGCGGATCAACGACAGCACCCATCGTCGCTGGACCGAAATTTGCAGATTCCGTTGGTAGGTTCTTGAACAGCCGCGCCGTCACGTGGCAGGAGTCAGGTAGTGATCATGATCAAAGAAAAACATCGGGCAACGTCGGTGGCGCTCGCACTCGCGATCGCAGCCCTCGTCAGTGCCGGTGCGGGCGTCGCTCAGACGGCGAAAGTCAACAGCGTCATCAGCGAACAGGTGAAGACCGAAGAGGCGGCGAAAGCCTCGCAGAAGAAGGTCGAAGCCCTCGACGAAGAAGCGACCAAGATGCTGTCCGACTATCGCCAGATGCTGGCGGAGACCACCAGTCTCAAGTCCTACAACGAGCAGCTGGCCGCGCAGGTGAAGTCGCAGGAAGAGCAGATCGCCGAAATGACCGGGCAGCTCACGACGATCGAAACGACGTCGAAGGAAGTACTGCCCATGATGGACAAGATGCTCGCGACGCTCGACCAGTTCGTGAAGCTCGACGTGCCGTTCCTGCTTGAGGAGCGCACCAATCGGGTCGCGCAACTCAAGGAGATGATGACGCGCGCTGACGTGTCGACGTCGGAGAAATATCGCCGCATCGTCGAGGCCTATCAGATCGAGATGGAATACGGTCGGACCATCGAAGCCTATCAAGGAAAGGTGGGTGAGAAGACGGTGGACTTTTTGCGCTCCGGCCGGCTATCGCTGATGTACCAGACACTGGATGGCAAGGAAACCGGCTACTGGGATGCCGGCGAAAAAACCTGGAAGGTCGACAAGGAGTATCAGGACGCCATGCATGCCGGCCTCAAAGTCGCCAAGAAACAGGCGGCACCAGATTTCATACGTGTTGCGGTTAGTGCTCCGAAGGAGATCAGCTGATGACCAGGTTCATTCCCACAGCACTGCTGACCCTGGCAGTGGCCGTCTCGCCGCTGGTGACTTACGTTGCCGTCGCTGCGCCTGCGAGTCTGGACGAATTGCTCGAACAGACGCGAACCGCGCGCGAGAAAGAGGCGCAGGCCAACAAGGAGCGCGAAGCAAAATTCCTGTCCGAGCGTAACAAGCAGGCTGAGCTGACCGGTGCCGCACGTGCGGAACTCACCGAGCAACAGCGACGCGGTGCTGCGCTGTCGGCAGCGTTCGATGGCAACGAAAAGAAGCTGACCGAACTGCAGGCGCAGCTGGATTCGCGCGCCGGCAATCTTGGTGAAATGTTCGGCGTCGTGCGGCAGGTCGCCAACGACTTCTCGAGCGTCGTGCACAACTCGCTTATTAGCGCGCAGTTTCCGGATCGCGAAGCCTTCGTGACCAAGCTGGCGCAATCGAAGTCGTTACCCTCCATGCAGGAACTGGAGCGCTTCTGGTTCGAACTGCAGCGGGAAATGACCGAGACCGGTTACGTCGCCAAGTTCAAGACCAAGGTCGTGAGTCCCGAAGGCAAGGCGGTCGATGCCACCGTCACTCGCGTCGGTCCGTTCACTGCAGTGTCCGGCGGCGAATATCTGAACTATCTGCCGAGTCAGCAACAGCTGGCAATCATGCCGCGTCAGCCAGGTAACCAGTTCGAAGGTCCGGCCAACGCGCTGGAAGCCACCAAGAGCGGCTATGTCGAGGCAGTCGTCGATCCAACGCGAGGCGTGATGCTGTCGATCTATGCGCAACGCCCGAACGTCGTCGAACGTATCGAGAAGGGTGAACTGGTCGGCGCAATCATCATTACCGTCGGTGTGGTGGGTGTCGTGCTCGCCGCTTACCAGTTGTTCTACCTCGTGACTGTTCGTGGCCGCGTCAAAAATCAGCTGCGCTTCCCGAACGATCCGGGTACCGACAATCCGCTGGGCCGCGTGCTGGCCACCTTCAAGGGCGATGCCGTGAAGTTCGAGCAGGACGCCGAAGTGGTGGAGCTGCGGATCTCCGAGGCGGTGATGAAGGAAGTGCCGAAGCTCGAGAGGTTCCAGCCTTTCCTGCGACTCGCCGTCGCCGCCGGTCCGCTGCTGGGCCTGATCGGCACGGTGGTCGGCATGATCATCACGTTCCAGAGCATTACCGAATCCGGATCCAGCGATCCCAAACTGATGGCTGCAGGTATCTCGCAAGCCATGATCGCTACGGTGCTGGGATTGGGTATTGCCATCCCGCTGCTGTTCGCCAACGCCTGGCTGTCGTCGATCTCGCGCGCCATCGTGCAGATCCTCGACGAGCAGAGCACGGGTCTGCTGGCTGAGAAACTGGAGGCCAAGCCCAATGTTTGAGGTGTTCGCCTCGCCGCTGGAGACCTTTCACAACATGCGGGAGCTCGGTGGCCCGGTGGTGAACTACATCTTCCTCGCCTGTGTGCTGATGTGGTCGATCGTGATCGAGCGTTACTGGTACTACCGCACGGTGCTGCCCAGCGACACGAAGCGAATGCTCGACCAGTGGATGGCTCGTGCCAATCGTCACAGCTGGACTTCGCATCAAGTACGGCGGGCAATGATTTCCCGGCTCAATGCCGGGATGGCGGCGAACATGCAGGTGCTGCGAGTGTTGGTGCCGATGTGTCCGCTGCTGGGCCTGCTCGGCACGGTGGGTGGCATGCTGGAAGTCTTCGATTCCATGGCCGCTCGCGGTTCGGCAGATGCCCGCTCGATGGCGAGCGGCATCTCTGAGGCGATGATCTGCACGCTGACGGGGTTGGCGGTGAGTATCACCGGGCTGTATCCGGTGTATTACTTCCGCCGCCGCATGCGGCACGAGACCGAACTGCTGGCGGACAAGTTTACGTATTGAACCACTACCGGATCGATTGCCCTGCAGCCGACACGACTCTTTCAACCAAGGTGACTGCTGACCATGCGTCTACGTAGAAACGCCGCCGGGCACAATATGGAAGAGACCGGCATCGATCTGGCGCCGATGCTGGATTTCGTTCTGAACCTGCTGATTTTTTTCATCATCACCGCAGTCTTCGCCAAGGAGATCGGGCTCACGGTGAGCCGTCCCAATCCCAGCAATGCCGAAAAGAAGGAAGCCGGCAACATCGTGGTGACGATCGACGGTACCGGTGACATCTGGATCGACAAGAAAGTCGTCGACGTACGCCAGGTGCGCGCTGCCATCGAACGACTGCATGCCCAGAAGCCGGACGATTCGGTCGTCGTCGTCGCCGAGAAGGGCGCCCATACCGGGGTGCTGGTGCAGGTCATCGATCAGGTGCGCCAGGGCGGCATTCAAAGTGTGTCGATCGCCGCTTCCGAACGAGTGGGCTGATCGAGAGTGGCAAGCCGCCTCGTCGCGAATTTTCGCCGGGCCTGTGTGTCAACGAGCCCATTGGAATCCGCCTGCATCGTGCGGGCGAGGAGCTGAGTAAATGCTATCGCGTCGTCACGCCGAGGAAAGCGACGAGACCGGAATCGATCTCGCGCCGATGCTGGATTTCGTTCTCAATCTGCTGATTTTTTTCATCATCACCACGTCCTTCATCAAGGAGGCCGGCATCACCGTCAACAAGCAGGAAGCGCTGACGGCCGAGAGCAAGGAATCGGGCAATATCCTGATTGCGATTCGTCCGAACGGCGATATCTGGATGGACAAGCGTCGCGTCGACCTCAAGGAAGTCCGTCCCTCTATCGAACGACTGCACGTCGAGCGACCCGAGGACACCGTCGTGATCATTGCAGATCGCGAATCCGATACCCGGGTACTCACGCAGGTCATGGACCAGGTCAAGGCGGGCGGTGTCAGCGATGTATCGATCGCGACCGCGCCAATGGCTGGATAGAGACGGGCCCAGGATAAGACGGCCGGATCACTGGGTTGAGCACGGGCGACTTCAAGAGAGATTTCAGGAACTATCGATGAACACCGCTGCGAGTACCGCGAACCGACCGATGGCCATGCTGCCGGGAAAACTACCGAAGAGCGATTTCGCTACGCGGATGCTGCCTGCCGTCGCCGCGTCAGTCATGTTTTCGTTGCTGTTGTTCTGCCTTCTTTATTCCGCCATCCATGTCGGCAAGTTCGTTGCGGACAAGAGCGAGGCATTGCAGACCATCGACTTCGTGCGACTGCGACGCGATTCCGAAACCGAAACATTGCAGCGCCGCAAGCCACCCCCTCCGCCGGCGCCACCCCCTCCGCCTTCCAAGATGAAGGTCGTCGCAGAAGCTTCGAGCCAGAGCATGTCGGGTATGGCCATTCCGTCGCTGGACCTGTCGGCATCCGTCACAGGCGGACCCATGGCGGGCGCGATGGGCAAAGGCGGCGGCGCGGCAATGTTCGACGGCGATCTGTTGCCTCTGCAACGCATTCCTCCGCAATACCCCCGCGACGCGGCTCGTGCGGGAGTGACTGGCTGGGTGCAGTTGGAAGTGACGGTGAACGCCGACGGGTCGGTGCGCGGCGCGAAGGTGACCGATGCGAAGCCCAAGGGTATTTTCGAAGCTGCGGCGGTGCAGGCCGTCATGCGTTGGAAGTTCAAGCCGAAAATCCAGGATGGCAAGCCGGTGGAACAGAAGGGTTCGCAGAAGATCGAGTTCAATCTGAATGCGCCGAAGTCATGAAGTGGAGAACGAGTCGATGAGCAAGCTGTCACGAACCATCAGAGCGGTGCTCCTGACGGCGGCGTGGTGCGCTACGCATTCGCAGCTGGCATCCGCCGCACCGGACTGCACTCCGCAGAAGGCGGAGACAGCGGACATGAGCGAAGGCACGTATGCGGACGTGCAGGCGTCAATGGAGCTGCTGGCGGCCAAGAAGACAGCGGAGGCGATCGAGAAGCTCACCAAGATTGCCGACAAGGGCTCGGCATATGAAAAAGCGGTGGTCAACTACAACCTCGGCTTCGCCTACAGTTCGAAGGACGATCACGCGAGTGCGGTGAAAGCTTTCGCGAAGGCTCTGTCGTTCAATGCCTTGCCGCGCACGCAGAGCGAGCAGCTGCAGTTCAACCTCGGCCAGTTGTACATCGTGGCGGGGCAGCACGACGCCGGCATCAAGGTGCTGCAGGAATACATTGCGAGTGCCTGCGGTGCGATTCCTGCGGAAGCGCATATCTTTCTCGCCAATGCGCTGGCCGAGAAGAAGCGTTACGACGAAGCGCTGCCGCAGATCGATCTCGCGCTGTCGAAAGTCAAGGAGCCGAAGGAACTGTGGCTGCAGATGAAGCTCGCCATCAGCTTTGAGCAGAAGAATTATCAAGGCTGTGCCGATGCGCTGGTGCAGCTGATCGGGCTGGTGCCCGCGAAGGCCGACTACTGGAAGCAGCTGTCGAGCATGTTCTATGAAATGAAACAGAACGCCGAATCGGTTGCGGTGCTGGCGCTCGCCGAGCGGCAGGGCTTCGTGCAGAAACCGAACGAACTCAAAAATCTCTACAGCATTTATATGGTGATGGAGCTGCCGTTCAAGGCTGGGATGCTGCTGCAGGATGCGGTCGAGAAGAATCGCCTACCGAACGATGAGGAAACGCTCAATTCCATTGCCGATGCCTGGATCAATGCGCGCGAACTGGCGCGAGCCGAGGCAACGCTGAGGAAGCTGGCCGGGATGTCCGAGAAGGGTGAGTACTATTTCAAGCTCGGTGCCATGTACGGCGACAATGAGCGCTGGAAGGATTCGCGGGACATGATGGAAAAAGCCCTGCAGAAGGGTGGTCTAAAACGCCAGGGCGATGCGTGGATGCGTCTTGCGGTTGCTCAGTACGGTCTGAAGAACACCTCCGCCGCAGTGACGGCGCTGCAGAAGGCTGTGGGCTTCGATGAAACGCGCAAGCAGGCTGGCGAATGGCTGCGTCATTTGAGCGGACAGGTCGCCGCCGAGCAGAAAGCTGCATCGCCTGACGCGGCTACCTGAGAACGGATTCGATCTGAATCCTCTCTCTTAATCTCTTAACATGTCCTCTCCCAAGGGAGAGGACAGCGAAGCAGGTGAGGGGGTGCTTCCGTCTCAACCCGCGCAGTCGTTCGGTGCGCGCCCGCGCTCCCGCTTTCGGATCACCTCACCCATTTCATCTCCCTCTTCCGGCGCGAGAGGGCAAGTCCTTTAGCGAGTCAACCCGGTGGTCGACTTCTGCGTCAGCCAGCTGTTCACTTCCGCCAGGTCGGTTTCGCTGAGGCCGCCTGCGGCCACCTTCAGATTCAGGACGTTGATGATGTAGTCGTAGCGGCTGCGTGCGTAGTTGGTCTGCGCATCGAACAGTCGTCGTCGAGCATCGAGCACGTCGACCGTGGTGCGAGTGCCGACTTCGAAGCCGGCTTCGGTCGCCTGCAATGCCGTCTGGGATGACTCCAGTGCCTGTCGCAATGCCTGGACCCGTGAAATTTCGCTGATCACTCCGAGGTAGGCATCGCGCGTGGCGCGCTCGGTCTCGCGGGCCGTGCGTTCCGAACGTTCGCGTGCGGCTCGATGCAGGTAAACCCGCTGCCGCACCTGCGATTGGGTGGCGCCACCGGCGAAAATCGGGACACTCACCTGGATGCCGATCGAGTCGGTGTTGCTGTAAGCATCGGAACTCAGCGGAATGACCGTGCCCGTGCTGCCGCGGATGGTGACGCCTTCGCCGTCGTCGCGGTCGCGGGAGCGCTGCGCGACCAGGTCCACTGTCGGCAGGTGTCCGGCGCGAGCCACACGCACATCTTCCTTCGCGATCTCCGTTTGCAGGCGCGCGGAAATCAGCGACAGATTCTGTTCCAGCGCGACACGGACCCACTGATCCTCGCTGGCAGGGTCGGGGCTCTTCAACGGCATGTCTGCGCCGGGTTCGGATAGATCGCGAAAGGCTTCACCGGTGAGTTCGCGCAGGAATTCCTGCGAGGAAGCGACGGATCGCTTGGCTGCGATGACGGAGGCGGACGCCTGGTCGCGCGCGGCACGCGCTTCCTGCACGTCGGTGATGGCAATGAGGCCGACTTCGAAGCGCTTGTCTGCCTGCTCCAGCTGCCGTGAAAAGGCTTCGAGCGAGGCCTGGGCCGCCTTGAGGGTGTCCGCGGCCGCAAGTACGTCGAAGTATCGCTGTGCCGTGCGCGACAACAGATCCTGTTCGGCGGCCTTGTAGTCGACTTCCGCCTGGGCCACCTGTTTGTCCGCCCGTGCGAGCCCGGCCCAGCGGTCCCAGCGGAATATCGTCTGAGTCAGGCGAAAGCCGTAGGTGCGTGAGTTGAGGCCATCGACCTTCGTGGTGCTGGCCACTTGGAGGAAATTGCCATCCGGGCCCACGTCGGCCCGGGTATTTTGCGACTCCGAGTCGATGCGATCCTGCTGGCCGGTGGCAGTCAGCGTGGGCAGAAGGGCTGCGCGCGCCTGCGGTTTGGCTTCCAGCGAGGCGAGACGGTTGGCTTCAGCCTCGCGAATCTGCGGATCGTTTTCCTGGGCGCGTTTGTACACCTCCAGAAGATCGGCCGCGCCGGCGATGCTCGTTGCCAGCGTCAGGCCCAGGATGGCCAGGATATGAGCACGTAAGGTCATTGGTCCTTTCCCATTCACGCCTTGGCGCGTGACTGTTGTTCAACATTGACTTCAACATTAACACGCCGCGATTTCGATTCGCCGCGAGTGCGACCATTGGACGTGTCAGTACGTCGGAATGGTTGCATCCACATCGTGCGACCAGGCCAGAATCCCGCCGGCAAGATTGACCGCCTGGTAACCGTTTTGTTGCAAGAATTTCGCAACCTCCATGCTCCGACGCCCCGAGCGGCACAACACAACGACTTCCTTGTGGCGATCGATTTCGCCAAGGCGCTGCGCGACCTCGCCCATGGGGATGTGCAGAATGCCAGGTACACTGGCGACGCCAAGTTCCCAACCTTCGCGTACATCGAGCAGCGTCAGGGCGGCACCGCCATCGCGCCGTGCAATAAATTCAGCAGGAGTTATTTCGCGGATGTTCATGAATGTGGGACCAACAAGGGTGGAGTAACAGACAGTCCGAGAGACTGCTAGGGGTACAGACGGTTCAAACGTCCGCAGTCCCGCCTGATGCGGCAAAAAAAGATTCGCCGGATTCGCTAAAAGATGAAAGCGGAGGGCCGCGCGGCGTTGACCAGCGGATCGACAATCGTCTCGAACAGTCCTTCACGCTGCCATTCGCGCTCGCCGAGCCGTGTGATCTTCCATGCTTCCATTACCGGCGCCGAACCGACAATGACAAACAGGCGTCCGCCGACTTTAAGCGCCTGCTGGAACCGTTCGTCGTAGAGAGGTAGAGAACCGGTCACGGCGATGACGTCGTAACGGGCCTCTTCCGCCAGTTGCATCCCATCAGCCGTTTCCACCGCGACATTATTGACGACGGCGGCTAGCAGTTGCCTGCGTGCCTGTTCGGCCAGCACCGGCACAATCTCCAGCGAGCGCACGCGCGAGCTGAGTTTGCCCAGGCAGGCGGACAGATAGCCGCTGCCGGTCCCGATCTCCAGCGCGACGTCGTTCGGTTGAGGTTCGAGTGCCTGCAGAATCCGCCCGTGAACTTTTGGCGGCAGCATCCATTGATGCTGAGAGAGCGGAATCGGACTGTCGGCGAAAGCGACATCGCGAAAGGCTTCCGGCACGAACAATTCGCGCGGCACTTCCCGCATGGCATCAAGGATGCGTTGATCGAACACGTCCCAGGTATGAACCTGCTGTTCGATCATCTGCTGGCGCGCGAGTTCGATATTCATGGGTGCTGACGTGGGTCCGGGCGGCAAAGGGTACGGGCTTTGATTCCGCCAGACAAGGTTATGGTGAAGGCGTATTGCCGTACAGCCAGGACCGGCGGACCGCATCGATGCGGCAGGATTTGCACGCGGGAACCCCGATGCACTTATCGGCAGAAACCATGCGCGTCATTCGTCACGATCCCCTTTACCATTATGGTCAATCCGCGAGGTATAAATTTGAGCGTCCTATATGCTCTCGTCACGGGAGTCCAGGCGTTAAGCGTTATTCAGACAGCCGCCGGATTACGTCGTTGGCGCGTACTGACGGCAATCGAACTATAGGCGGCGACTCTCGTATTGCAGAGGACGCGTACGGGAAATGACGAACAAGATCGGCGGTTCAATGTGAGCGCCCTGCTGGCGACCCTGACTATTTGCCTTGTGATCGCTGTCATCGCACTTGGGGTGTTGCTGTGGCGCGAACGGCGCGCTGCTGCGCTCATGCAAGCGGTTGCCCAGTTTTCCAGCATCGTCGCCGGTGGCCGCTTCGCGGAACGGCTGCGTGCCGGCGCAATCCGTAGCCCGCTGATCGACAGTGCCAATCAGTTGCTGGAGCAGATGGCCATTCGCGAGCTGATGATCCAGGAGCGCGAACGCTCGCTGACCAGCTTGCTGGGCGGATTGAATGAGGCAGTTGCGGTTTATCGCGACGGCATCGTCTTCGCCAATGCGCGCTTCGCGGCGCTGACCGGCACACGGGATGCGACCACGCTGGTCGGCAAGCCTACGTCGGTGCTGGTGCATCCGGACTATGTCGAGCTGCTCGGCGAACAGCTGCGGCGCTCGCTGGCGGGTGCTCCCGGCCTGGAGCGGCTGGAAGTCGAATTGCTCGGTGTGGGCGAACAGACCGCGCGTGTCGAACTCTCGGCCGTGCGAATCGACTATCAAGGCGGCCCGGCGCTGCTGCTGACGATAGTGGAAATGGGGCCACGACCGCTGTCGGGCACGACCTCTCTGGCGCGTCCGCAGCCCAGCGCCTGGGAGGCGCTCGATTCGCTCGGCGAGGGCATCCTGACCACGGATGTCAGCGGCCGGATCGATTATATGAATCAGGCGGCCGAGCAAATCGTCGGTGTGCAAAGCGTCGACGCGCTCGGCAAGACGATCGCCGAACTATTCACCTTGCTGGATGAAGCCGACCGGCGCTCGCTGGGCGATCCGGTACGCCAGTGCCTGAGCACCCAGAGCCGCGTCACGGTGGGTCGGCGCGGCTTGATGGTCTCCAGTAACGGCGGCGAAGAGCGCTCGGTCGAGCTGACCGTAACGCCGCTCAAGGGCCAGCGCGGCGATCTGACGGGTACCGTCATTGTCGTGCGCGACGTCAGCGAAGTGCGTGGTATTGCACGCCAGATGTCTTACCAGGCCAGTCACGATGCGCTGACCGGGCTGGTCAACCGACGCGAATTCGAACGCCGGCTGGAAGAAGCACTGCAAAGTGCTCACTCCAACACGGCGCGCCATGTGCTGTGCTACCTGGATTTGGATCGCTTCAAGACGGTCAACGACAGCTGCGGACATCTCGCAGGCGACAGCATGCTGCGCGAGGTCGCGGCACTCATCAAGGAAACCGTGCGTGACTCGGATACGGTCGGCCGGCTCGGCGGCGATGAATTCGGTCTGCTCCTGGTGGGGTGTCCGCTCGAGAAGGCGCGGCAGATCGCCGATGACGTCGTGCGCAAGACCTCCGACTACCGCTTCGTATGGAAAGATAAAATCTTCAACATTGGCGTCAGCGTCGGGCTGATCGAAATCTCGCGCGAGAGCGGCGCGCCGGAAGAATTGATGAGTGCCGCCGATTCGGCCTGCTATGTGGCGAAGAAGCAGGGCAATCACGTCCACGTTTATTCGGCACGCGATGAGGCTGTGGCGCGCCAGCGCGGCGAGATTCAGTGGTTGCAACGGTTGCAGGCAGCACTCAAGGAAAACCGCTTCGCGCTGATGACGCAGGTGGTTGTCTCGACCTCGACAGTCGAGCAGGGGCCGGCATTCGAGATCCTGCTGCGGCTGCAGGACGACACCGTTCCAGAAGGCATTTCGCCCGCGGAGTTCCTGCGCGCGGCCGAACGCTATCGCCTGATGGCCGACGTCGACCGCTGGGTCGTGCAGGCTGCACTGGCCGCGCTGAGTCGTGGCCACATCCGGCTGCCCCCGAACCGCAGCCTTGCGATCAACCTGTCCGGCCAGACGTTGGGCGATCCGCTGTTCCTGGAATACGTCGTGGACTGTCTGGATCGCACCGGCGTCGACGCCAATCAGGTGTGCTTCGAAGTTACCGAGAACTCGGTCATCACCAATATTGAGCATGCCCAGCGCTTTATCGGCGTCTTGCACGGCATGGGCTGTCAGTTCGCGCTCGATGACTTCGGACGCGGCTTGATAAAGTATTAGCCACCGCTGCGCGGTGGCTGGCTACGGGCAACGGGCAACGGGCTACCGGCGACGGCCAGAGAAAGACACCAGAGTGTTGTGGTGGCGGCTCAAGCGGATGAGCGCATCTCTACATGATGCTTGATGACCGTCTCCCTTCCTACGTCATCCTCCTCGCCGCAAAAGAAAACGGCGCAGTGTGAACTGCGCCGTGGTATCAAATCTCATCCATCTTCAAATCGGGCTGTTCTTCCTCTGGCCGCAGCCCGCAGCCCGTAGCCGATAGCCCTGTTCAAGTCGCATTGCGCGCGTCCCGCTTCTAAAGAAGCGGGACTAGCAGCAGCGCGACGATATTGATGATCTTGATCAGCGGATTGATCGCCGGACCGGCAGTGTCCTTGTAGGGGTCGCCGACCGTGTCGCCGGTGACGGCCGCCTTGTGCGTGTCCGAACCCTTGCCGCCGTAGTTGCCTTCTTCGATGTACTTCTTCGCATTGTCCCAGGCGCCGCCACCGGTGCACATCGAAATCGCGACGAACAGGCCGGTGACGATCGTGCCGATCAGCAGGCCGCCCAATGCGCGAACGCCGGCGCCCGGACCCATCAACCAGTTCATGCCGAAGGCGACGACTACCGGGACCAGGATCGGCAGCAGCGACGGAACGATCATTTCGCGGATTGCCGATTTGGTCAGCATGTCGACGGCGCGCGAATAGTCCGGCTTGCCGGTGCCTTCCATGATGCCCTTGATCTCACGGAACTGGCGACGCACTTCGATCACCACCGAACCGGCGGCGCGGCCGACAGCTTCCATCGCCATCGCGCCGAACAGGTAGGGCACCAGACCGCCGATGAACAGGCCGATGATCACGGCCGGGTCGGACAGGCTGAACACCTGCAGTTTGCCGGCGGCTTCCAGGTTGTGCGTGTAGTCGGCGAATAGCACGAGGGCGGCGAGGCCCGCTGAACCGATCGCATAACCCTTGGTGACCGCTTTGGTCGTATTACCCACCGCATCCAGCGCGTCGGTAATCGTGCGCACATTCTTCGGCAGGCCGGACATTTCGGCGATGCCGCCGCCGTTGTCCGTGATCGGACCGTAGGCGTCGAGGGCGACGATCATGCCGGTCATCGACAGCATGGCAGTCGCGGCGATCGCGATACCGTACAGATCGCCGAGCTTGTGGGAGGCGAAGATGGCGGCGCAGACCGCAAGCACGGGCCATGCCGTCGAACGCATGGACACTGCGAGACCGGCAATCACGTTCGTCCCATGGCCGGTCTGCGAGGCCGCGGCAACACCGCGCACGGGGCCATATTCGGTCGCCGTGTAGTACTCGGTGATCCAGATCAGCGCTGCGGTCAGCACCAGTCCGACGATGGCGCAGTAGAAGTATTTTTCGTGGCCATCGCCCATCACGAGCGGTGTGACGAAGTAGAACGCGATCAGAGCGAGGAGGCCGGACACTGCCGTGCCACGATACAGCGCATTCATGATCTTGCCGCCTTCATAGGCCTTGACGAAGAAGGTCCCGACAATCGATGCGACGATGGAGACCGCGCCGAGCGCGAGCGGATACAGCAGGTAACGCAGATCCAGGCCGCCGTCGACACCTTTGAACATCAGGCCGCCGAGCACCATGGTCGCCACGATCGTCACCGCATAGGTTTCGAACAGATCGGCAGCCATCCCGGCGCAATCACCCACGTTGTCACCGACGTTATCGGCGATGACTGCCGGATTGCGCGGATCGTCTTCGGGTATCCCCGCTTCGACCTTGCCCACGAGATCGGCACCGACATCGGCGCCCTTCGTGAAAATACCGCCGCCCAGACGCGCGAAAATCGAGATCAGCGAGCCGCCGAAAGCGAGGCCCACCAGCGAGTGCAGCGCATGCGCATCGCCGACCTGGCCGCGCATCAGCGCGAAGTAGCCGGCCACGCCCATGAGCCCGAGGCCGACGACCAGCATGCCGGTGATGGCGCCGCCACGGAAGGCAACCGCCAGCGCGGGGTTCAAGCCGACACTGGCTGCCTGAGCGGTGCGGACATTGGCACGCACCGAAACGTTCATGCCGATGAATCCGGCAAGGCCCGATAGAATGGCACCGACGGCGAAGCCGCCCGCCGTCGCCCAGCCCAGCGCGAAGCCCAGCACGACGAACAGGACCACGCCCACGATCGCGATGGTTGAATACTGGCGGTTCAGATAGGCTTTGGCACCCGCCTGAATAGCGGCCGCAATTTCCTGCATGCGGGCTGAGCCGGCGGACTGCTTGTTGATCCAGCTGAACGCGAACACGCCGTAGAGCACGGCGAGCGCACCGGCGCCAATAGCAAGCCAGAGCACGAGATCTGTGGACATGTATTTCCCTCCCGAACGGGCTTTCGTTGTCTGAAATGTTATGGACGAGCGCTGACTGTCGCGAGCGCTACGGCGCCGCTTATTGCTTTGAAAATCAAGCAACTGGTGCGATATCAACGCGCGAAAGGCGCTGGACTATACCACAAAGGATTTGCCGGTCTTGCTCTTTACGGGCGTGTTGCGCAAGGTTACATACTGCGGCAGTCCATCCTTGTAAGGCGGATAGTCTTCGCCCTTGATCAGCGGTGCCAGATAACGCCGTGCCTTCGCCGTGATGTGCATGCCGTCGGCAGTAATGTAGTCGCGCGGTAGCATTTTTTCCTGGTTCGCGACCTCCGCCAGATTCGCGCTGCCGATCTTCCATCGGTAAGGTTTGTCCGCGACCCGCACGATCGTGGGCATGACTGCATTGTGCCCTTTCATTGCGAATTCAACGGCCGCTTTGCCCACGGCGTAAGCCTGTTCGACATCCACCTTCGAGGCGATGTGGCGTGCTGCCCGCTGCAGATAGTCGGCTACGGCCCAGTGATACTTGTAGTTGAGTTTCGACTTGACCAGTTGCGCGACCACCGGCGCCACGCCGCCTAGCTGTGCATGACCGAAAGCATCGCGAATACCCGCGTCGGCGAGAAATTTCCCTTCGCTGTTACGCACGCCTTCGGAGACGACCACGGCGCAGTAACCGTATTTCTCCACGCATTGTTTGACGCGTGCGCAGAACTTTTCCTCGTCGAAGGTGATTTCGGGAAACAGAATGATATGCGGCGCATCGCCCGCCTGCTCGGCCGCCAGCCCACCGGCTGCCGCAATCCAGCCCGCATGGCGTCCCATCACTTCCATGATGAAGACTTTCGTCGAGGTCTTGGCCATCGAGGCGACATCGAAGCCGGCTTCGCGGATCGATACCGCGACGTATTTCGCGACCGAGCCAAAACCGGGGCAACAGTCGGTGATGGGGAGATCGTTGTCCACGGTCTTGGGCACATGGATGGCCTGGATGGGGAAATCCAATGTTTCCGCCAGCTGCGACACCTTCAGGCAGGTATCCGCCGAATCGCCGCCGCCGTTGTAGAAGAAATAACCGATGTCATGTGCCTTGAACACTTCGATCAGGCGCTCGTACTGTGCCGGGGTGTCTTCGTATTTCTTGAGCTTGTAGCGAGCCGACCCGAATGCGCCTGCCGGCGTGTGGCGCAGCGCCCGGATGGCAGCCGCGGATTCCTTGCTGGTGTCGATCAGGTCTTCGGTGAGCGCGCCGACGATGCCATGACGTCCGGCATACAGCTTGCCGATCTTTTTCTGCTTGCGCGCCGCTTCGATCACGCCGCATGCCGATGCGTTAATGACGGCGGTGACGCCACCGGACTGCGCGTAGAAGGCATTGCGGACAGGAATTCTCGTGGCCATTGGTCGCTACCGGGGGAAGTTGGGGAGAGTTGGGAAGGATAGCTCAGAGAAAGGGCCTGGGGCGCGGGGCCCGAAGCCCGGCCCGGGCAGGACAGGAAGCCGAGCCGATCCGTCGAGCACGCGGTAATGATGCGTGGCAAGCGGATGCTCTAATAATTCTTCTAAACTCTTCTCTTGCCCAGGCCCCACGCCCCGGGCCCCGCGCCCATTTCCCTTCGCAGTGTCTTTCTGTAGGGTAGCGCCTCTTTATCGTGGGAGTCGCAATCGAATGGGAGTCGCAATCGAATGATGCGTATCGTATTGCTGGGGGCGCCGGGTTCGGGTAAGGGCACGCAGGCGCAGCGGCTGCAGGCCAAGTATGGCGTGCCGCAGGTGTCCTCCGGCGATCTGCTGCGCGAGGCTGTCGCACAAGGTACGGAGCTGGGCCTGAAGGCCAAATCGGTCATGGATGCGGGCCAGCTGGTGTCCGATGACATCGTGCTCGGTTTGATCCGCCAGCGGCTCAGCCGGCCCGATGCGGCCAAGGGTTTCATCCTCGATGGTTTCCCTCGCAACATCGATCAGGCGAACTCGCTGCATGCCTTGCTTGAAGATCTCGGTCAGCCGCTCGACGCCGTATTACTGCTGGATGTTCGCCATTCCACGCTGATGGAGCGCCTGGCGGGCCGTCGCATCTGTCCCAAGTGCGGCACTGTGTACAACGTGCATTCCATGGCGCCCGGTGCGACCGGTTGTTCGAAGGATGGTGCCGAACTGTTCCAGCGTCCTGACGACAAGGAAGCCGTGATCGGCAAGCGCCTCGAAGTGTATGAACAACAGACACGGCCGCTGGTTCAGCACTACGCGAAGCTGAATCTGCTGCGGACCGTGGCCGGGGAGGGCGAGCTGGAAGATGTCTTCCAGCGAATGGAATCTGCAGCACTGACGCGGGGAGCACCGGCCGGCAAGGTGAAGGTTCGCGCCCGCAAGGTCGCCAGGAGCAAATCCTCGAAGCGCAAGACAGCTGCGAAGAAGCCGTCTACAAAGTCGCAGGCACCCGCCAAGCGCAAGTCGGTCTCGGGGTCGGCAAAGAGCAAGTCGAAAAGCAAGGTTGCCAGGCGCAAGGCCGTACCAGCCAAGGCGAAAGCAAAGCCGGCCAGCAAGAAGGCGCAGCGCAAGGCAAAGGCCCCCGCGAAGCGGCCCGCACGCAAGAAGTAGTTCGCGAACCGGTCCGTCAGCGGCGGGTCGGGATCGCTGTTGTCGAACTATTTCGCCGGTCCTGCGAGCGCGATGAGTTGGTCCCCGATCGCTTGCCGTCGCCAGCCACGCAAGACATGGTCCGCGTGGCCTGAAAATACCAGCTGCTCGGCGTCGCGTCGGGTCGCCAGCAGTTCCGGTGCAATCTGTAACGCCTGCGCCCGCGCCCGCACCACAGCCATCAGCCGCGTAACCTCCGCCAACTGCTGTGGATCTGGCTTGGTCGGAATCGTCGCAGCCGCTTCATTGCCGGCAGCCAGTCGTCCTTCGCGAACCAGCCGCAGCAGCTCATCACCCTGACGTTTGATCGTGCCTTCCGGGATGCCACGGATGCGCTGCAGATCGTCGATCGACTGGGGCCGACGTTCGGCGACTTCCCGCAGGGCTTCATCGGCGAGAATCCAGCCACGCGGTTTGTCGCTGTCGATGGCTCGCGATTCGCGCCATTGCGCCAGCAGCTTAATGATCGCGCGTTGGTCCGGTTGCATGCGGTCCAGCCCCTTCAAGCGACGCCACGCATCCTGGGGTTCGGTGCGATAGAGACTGGGATCTTCCAGTGTTGCATTCTCCTCGTCGGCCCACGCGGTGCGGCCCCGCGCCGCCAATGCTGCCTGCAGATCGCGGTACAGCGGGACGAGATAGCGCACATCGTCCGCGGCGTAGGAGAGCTGCTCCGGACTGAGCGGACGACGGGTCCAGTCGGTGCGCGCGTGTCCTTTCACCAGGACATGATCGAGGCGCGCCTGGACCAGTCCCCCATAGCCAATCTGTCCGGCATGCCCGAGCAGGCCCGCGGCAATCTGTGTGTCGAATAACGGACCAGGAATGCTGGTCGGCGCACCCGGCTGCGATCGGGACATCGCAATGGTCAGCGTCTCGAGATCCTGTCGCGCAGCGTGCAGCACCTTCAACCGGCGCCGGTCGAGCAGAAAGTCCCACAATGCCGACAGGTCCTGGATGGCCAGCGGATCTATCAGCACGCAATGTTCCGCGGTCGCCGCCTGCACCAGGCATAGCCGTGGGAAATAGGTGCTCTCCCGCATGAATTCGGTATCGATAGCGACGAAATCGCTGGCGGCCAACAGCGACAGTGCGTGTGCGAGTTCGGATTCGGTATGCGCGTAACGTGTGGGGGACACAGTTGAATGGGTCGTGTAAGTCGTGAGGGGGTGAATAGTGGAGGGAAACCGCCAGAATGACCACCAGCGCGAATGGCCCCGGCTGTGTGAGACTAGCGTCGGGACCTTCCTTCCATTCACTATTCACCACTCACCACTCACCGGTCTTGCTGCATGCATATTCACATTCTCGGCGTCTGTGGCACCTTCATGGGAGGCATTGCGGCGTTGGCGCGTGCCGCAGGGCATCGTGTCACCGGCTCCGACCAGAATGTCTATCCGCCGATGTCGGATCAGCTCACTGCGCTGGGCATCGATCTCATCGACGGCTACGACCCGGGGCAGCTGGCGCTCAAGCCGGATGTGGTCGTGATCGGCAATGTCATGAGTCGCGGCAATGCGTTGATCGAAGCACTGCTGGACAGCGGTATTCCTTACACATCCGGACCCGAGTGGCTGTCGCGTCACATCCTGGCGGATCGCTGGACGCTTGCGGTCGCCGGCACGCATGGCAAGACCACGACCTCCAGCATCCTCACCTGGCTGCTCGAACATGCCGGATTGAATCCAGGTTTCCTCATCGGTGGTGTGCCGGGTAATTTCAACGTCACCGCACGACTGGGCAGCGGCCGGCACTTCGTCGTCGAGGCCGATGAGTACGACACCGCCTTTTTCGACAAGCGCGCGAAGTTCGTCCATTACCGGCCGCGCACCGCGGTGCTGAACAATCTCGAGCACGATCACGCGGACATTTATCCCGACGTCGCCGCCATTCAGTGGCAGTTTCATCAGCTGCTGCGGATGGTGCCGCACAATGGCCTGGTGGTCGCCAACGCGGCTGACGTGCACGTCATGGAAGTGATCGACAAGGGCTGCTGGACGCCCGTCGAACGCTTTGCCGCGACCGCGAGCGGCGACACAGCGTGGTACGCCGTGATCGAACCCGGTGGCGACTATTCCTCCTTTCTGATCATGGAGGGCGAGCGCGAGGTCGGTGCCGTGCAGTGGTCGATGCTCGGACGTCACAATGCCGAGAACGCGCTTGCGGCCATCCTTGCGGCACGCCATGCCGGGGTAGATGTCGCGACCTCCATCGAGGCGCTGCGTTCGTTCACGGGTGTGCGTCGCCGGATGGAAGTGCGCGGTGTCGAAAACGGCGTGACGGTGTATGACGATTTTGCGCATCATCCTACTGCCATCGACACCACGATCGATGGACTGCGTCGCCGCATCGGCAATGCGCGCCTGATTGCGGTACTGGAGCCGCGCTCGAACACCATGAAGCTCGGCACGCACCGCGATGCGATCGCAAAATCGCTGAGTCACGCCGACCGGGTATGGATGTATCAGGGGCCGAGCGTGCACTGGGATGTGGCCGAATCGGTCGCTGTCCTCGGCGAGCGGGCCAGCGTCGCGAAAGATCTCGATCAGCTGATTGCCGCGTTGGCAAAAGAAGCACGCCCAGGCGATCACGTGCTGATCATGTCGAATGGCGGCTTCGGCGGGATTCACCTGAAGCTGCTCGCGGCGCTGAAGACAAAGCCATAGGCTGTGGGCTGTAGACTGTAGGCCGGAGCAGAATGCTGCCTGATTTCCCACAGCCTACGGCCTACCGCCCACAGTCATTCCTATGTCCGACACGATTCCCCTGTTCCCGTTGCGAACGGTGCTGTTTCCTGAAGGCGCGTTGAAGCTGCGTATTTTCGAAACGCGCTATGTCGACATGATCAGCCGCTGCCTGCGCGATAGCGCGGGATTCGGTGTCGTGCTGATTCTCGATGGCATGGAAGCTGGCACCGAGGTCAAGACGACCACGGTCGGTACGATCGCGAACATCATCGACTTCGAGCGACTGGACGATGGCCTGCTCGGTATCACGGCAACGGGCGACCGCCGTTTTCGCGTTGTTGACATGCGTCGGCAAGCCGATGGTCTGAATATCGCCGATGTCACCTGGATCGCTGCGGAGACACCCATCGACGTGCCGACCGTTCATGAGGATCTCGCCGGCGTGCTGCGTGAACTGTGGCCGCGCCTGACCGAAGGCCGCAGGCTCGCGACACCGCGCTACGACGATGCCGTCTGGGTTTCAATGCGCCTGGCGGAGATTCTGCCCTTGCTGCCCGGCGACCGGCAGCGCTGTCTGGAAATGAGCGATGCGCCGGCGCGCCTGGCATATTTGCGCGCACGCATCCCGGTGATTGCCGGCAGCATGTCGGGTTGAAACCGGAGGCAGATAGGGCCTGGGGCGTGGGGCCTGGGTAGGAGGAGGCGGATCGCGTCGGCGCATGTTGCATGGATTCGAGTTTCCGACCCAGGCCCCAGGCCCCGCGCCCCAGGTCCTGGATCGCACCCCTACATCCCTTCAAGCCGACGCTGCACCAAACGTTCGTAGGAGACAAAGCTCGCAATGAGCAGCGCAAACCAAAGCAGCGCGGCCCAGCCGATCACGCCATCGTAGCTGCCGACGAGAAATGCCTGCGCGTCGTGTTCGTTCAGGTGCGTCGATCCTCGCAATACCGCGATCACGGCCACGCCGGCGGCATGGAGCCCCATGCCCGCCGCAATGGAGCCAGTTCGTAGGCGGAACAGCGACAGCAGGATACCCAGCGCAAACAGCGCAAGAAACGAATCCGCAAGCGCCAGCGGCTGCACGTAACGTTCGAACAGACGGGCGAGTACGATGAAGCCGTGCTCCCAATTCACTTGGGCCGCCGGCACGCTGAGTTTGCCGCCGAGAAAATGCAGCGAAGCATACAGCGCGCTCGGTGCGACCACCGCCGCGAGTGCGCTCGAAGTGCGCCGGATCGCCGTGAACAAGATGCCGCGGAAAAATATTTCTTCGATCAGCGCAATCGTCAGCCCCGATACGATGCCGCTGGCGATGAGCTTGCCGAGCTCCGTGAGCTTGTCGGGACGGATCTCGCGAACGTCCAGCCACAGCAGCAGCGACACCAGCGGCAGCATGAGCAGCAGACCACCGATCCAGCCCGCCATCAGTTGCCGCAGGAACTGCGTGCGCGGCATGCCGAAACCCAACGACTCCCGATTGGACAAGCCGAGTCGTCGCGTCAGCGCAACCAGTCCAACGAGGGCCAGCAACATGGCGACGCGATGCATGACCCGATGTACCGGCTCGATGGAGACCAGGCTTACGAGCAGCCACGCGGGATAGGTGAGTGCCGCCGCAATCAGCAGCGAGCCGGCGAGCAGTCCGACAAACATCAGGAATATGCGCATGGGAGGCGGGCTACGGGCTACGGGCTACGGGCGACAGCCAGAAATTCATACGCACGGTGTTGTCAGGCGATTTTATGGACGGATACGCAGTTTAGCGTGACGTAGTGCAGTGCGGGTCTGCATATAGTGATGCGCAGAGCCGGGAAGTGCGAAGCACATGGGCCCGGTTCGCTCTTAAAGCTATTAGCGAGGTGTCATTCATGGATGAAGTCAAAGCGCTCAGCATCGTGTCGGCACTGGCCAACGGCGTCAATCCGCAAACCGGCGAGGTGTTCCCGG
>JAIBJL010000469.1 GCA_020029545.1 Gammaproteobacteria bacterium | reverse complement strand
AAGACCAAGTGCTTCAAGCCGCGCCAAGTCCCTTCCATCTGCTGGAATTCCTGGTGATGAAGAATTTCGTTGATCTGGTCCGACAATTTCTTGTCGATCTCCGCAACGAGCGCGTTAATCGAATTCACCGCGTCTTCAGAGATGAGGTCCCGGTCTTGCAAGACATGCTCAGCAAATGTTTTGACCGCCAATTCGATCTGAGAACGGGCTCGCTCCGTTTTCGGCTTGAATTCCTTCTCGATTAGAGACTGAAAAACGCCCACCTCAGCGACGGCGCTCGTGGCCAGTTGTTGTTCCGCAGAATTAGTCGCAGCCATGGCTACACTCCTCAATTGGATATTTGGTCAAGCTGCGACGAGTTACTGATCGGCCTTCGGCGCCGATGCAAGCGACTGCAGCAACGCGGGGTCTTGAAGCAACTGTGTAATGAGCTTCTCTGCACCAGCTTTACCGTCCATGTAAGTGACGAGATTCGAAAGTTGCGTGCGCGCTTCCAATAACTTCGCAAGCGGCGCAATTTTTCGCGCGATCGCACCGGGCAAGAAATCATCCATGCTCTCGAATGTGAGATCGACAGTAAGCTGTCCTTCTCCCGTGAGCTTGTTCGGCACCGCAAACTCGACACGTGGCTTCATCGCCTTCAAGCGACTGTCGAAGTTATCGAGGTCGATCTCTAGCGCCTTGCGCTCTTCGAGCTCCGGCAACTCCTCGACAGACTTGCCACTGAGATCCGCGAGCACGCCCATGACAAACGGGATCTGCTTTTTCTGAAGGGCGCCATTGGTTTCCAGATCGTACTCGATCTGTACTCGTGGAGCTCTGTTGCGTGCAATGAATTTCTGGCTGCTCTCTTTTCCCACGGCCATCTCTCCCTTTTAAAAGAACAGGACAACGAACAGACGGGCGTCTGCTCGGCTATTGAATCGATACGATTGAGCGAAGAAGTGTCAATGCCATTTCATCCATCCTTGCGTTCCGTTCCGGCAATAATTGCGACTTCGCTTATCGCAGCCGGCGTCAGGTCACGAATTATGTCCATAAAATCCTTGTCGACCAGGCGCTGTGCCCGTCGCAGCAATAGCGGCACGGGACTCGATGGTTCCGCATTTTTGTAGTAAGTGCAAATTTTTTCTAGTGCTTCGATGACATCAGCGCGACCGAGAATAGCATCGCCACCGCGCAAGACTGTGGATTCTTGGCGTTCCACGACTGACAACGGCGGTGGACGTTCAACTCGATGCGGAAGATGTGCATTCAACAGTTTCCGCATATCGAAGATGTCGGCGGAAAGCGACGCAACCTCCTGCGGAACACCGCCGGCACGCTCAGCAAGTAGCGCCTGGATTGCCTCCACGTGTTCTGCTGCTCCGCTTAGCCAGCCCACGATCTGTTGCAGCGTGTCGATCGACGTTTCACTGAATGCAGCATCAACACGCGCGCGTACTTGATCGCGATCGACGCCTTCATCCGTCGGCTTTATGACGCCAGAAGCAATGCGATAGTCGCGCAGTGTTTGCACTCCGTGCTGCCGCGATGTCACCAACGCCGATCGGCGAATGGCCTCAAGCACTTCATCGCTCGCGATTCCCGTCACGAGCGCGTTCACGCGAAACGTTGGATCGTCACCGTCCTCCGTGTCGATGAGCGGATGAACACAATCCCAGCACAATTCCAGTAGTCCGCGAACAAGCCGTAACCCACCTTCCAGTCCTTGAATGCCGGACGTTTTTACGTATGCCAAATGAAGAATGCCGGCCAACCGGAGGTCTTTGGTAAGCGCGAACAACTCACGGACACCGTCAAGCACTTGCGACCAATCAGGCTCCTGCGCGGGCTTCACTACATTGCCAATGACGATCTCAGGCTGCGCACGCGCAAGCTCCGTCAGCGACAGGAAGGATGCCTCGTACTCCATATTGCGTCCGCAATAGGACTCAGGAGAAACAGGCCGTAATAGTTCTTCTACATCTAGCATGTGTCTATGCCCGCAGACTCGCATCCATCTGCTACGAATTTGGAACGTTTCAACACTTCGATGCTTCCACCGGGTGCCCCACGATATCGACGATCGCGGCCGTAATGTTGTCGGTCGACTGCCGCTCGATCGCTGCTTCAAGCAAGCGTTGCACGGCCGCATCGGCAGCCGCGAAACCTGTGAGTACGGTGCGAACACACTCTTCAGGGAGCACGTTGTGCAAACCATCGCTGCATAGCATGAAACGATCGCCAGGACGTAATTCACCTATCGATGTATCCATTCTCAAGGTTTCGTGCCCCCCGACTGCTCGAGTGACTTGTCCGGACTCCCCCGCACCAAGCTCGTCAGCAACAACATGGTCGCGACTCAATGGCGTAAGTGCTTCCTCACGCAGCAGATATGCACGGCTATCGCCTGCCCATAACACTGCCCATTCGTGCTGTCGCACGATCAACACGACCACAGTGCTGCCGCTAATCAGTCCCGTCTTCGACGAACCGCGCATCAGATCGGCGTTCGCACGGCTAAGTGCGAGTCTTACTGCCTGCAATGCGGCGCTCATCGTTGCAGCAGGCTCTAGCGCCGCAAGCACATCGACCACTAGTTGGCTTGCTTCTTCTCCGCGACTATGCCCTCCCATGCCGTCGGCCACCGCCCAGATGCCGGGCTCGGGCGAGGATAGATAGCGGTCTTGATTCTCCGCTCTTACCGGCCCCGAGATCGAAGAGGCTGCAGAAGCCGTCGCATAGTCGAATCGTGCCGCCGCGGCGTCGACGACGTCACCGAACTGGCCGCACCAACCTGCCGCTTGCCACTCACCAGTCAGGAGTGAAACGAACTTTTTTGTATCCGGCAACGCACGGGACAACAGGCACGTTGGCGAAACACGCTCGGAGCCATCGCTCCACCACATCGATAAGGGCCGCAACTGCCGACCGACCATATCCATGAGCGGATCAATCAACGATGCAGCGACTCGATCGCTGGAGAACATAGGCAACCGCCAATGAGTCGCCGACGTCGGGAAAGTTTCACCCAGCGAACAGGCGGTGTAGCGCTCAACATGCCGCAAGAGCTCTGCCGACTCCTGCACGTTGGCATCGAATCGTTCGATGTCCATTTCATCTTCCTCGAGTACTTGCAGTGCGATAGTCTCGATTCGTTGGAGCCATTCGCGCGCGTAAATCGCGACAGCCATGGGTGACAGATCCGTCGGTAACTCCACAGCAATCGTCAACGGAAAATACCGCCCTACCCGATCGACGCTGGGAGCAACAATTCCAGCATAGGTTGCAGACTTCACTACTCCTTCGCTCAAGAAGAAACGCCACACTGGGCTCGTAAGATATATCTTCAGCCAATCTTCACCGAGCGCTTGCTTGCTGTCCGTCATGCAGCGCTGCAACCATTCATCCCAAGTCGATACGAAGGCAGGCGAAAGGCGGCGGTGCAAGAAATCGCCGTGCATCGGGAGTTTTCCAAACCAACCGAGATTCGCTGCTACCATCGATCGTCAACCCTGACACTGCAGTCCACGTAACGCACGGTCGGCGAATGGATTGCGAGAAGAATTCGCCTGCAAAACGAAGCGAGCCGATTTACCGCCGAGCACGAACGTCACGAGAAAGCGTGTATCGCCTTGCGCCTCGATCTGCGACTTTTCGAGCAATTTGAAAAGCGCCCACGGACCGCGCTCGACGATGTTTGAGCGTGCGCCGCTACGTTCCTCAA
>JAIBJL010000468.1 GCA_020029545.1 Gammaproteobacteria bacterium | reverse complement strand
CTGTCGTATTGCAGCGGCTTGATGAAGATGCGCTTGTCCAACTGAAGCTGCTCAAGAAGGGGCAGTTCGAAGGCGCCATTCAACGGGATGTACTGGTCGGACACCAGCATCATCGTCAGGCGTTCGATCAGATAGACGCTTTCCTGCTTGGCGTAGATCAGTGCGGCCACCAGGATGCGTGGCTTGCGTGACACATCTGCCTCGGTCGCCTCCAACAGCGGCTGATAGATGCGTTCGACTCGCGGCCACGCTTTCGCGTCCATAAAGAGCGGCATGTCCGGTAGGTGCTTGATCCGCACCTTGCACGACGATGCTGTTACTTCGGCCTCCTTGAATTCGCCGATCAAGAAGCCGAACTGGAATTCCTTGCCTTGATCCGACGCATTCAGGAACGCGAGCTTCTCCCGTCGTCGTGCGGCGATCTCGTCCTTCCGCTCAGCGGCGAACGGCTCCGGCACATAGAGGCGGCTGGCAAGCGGCTCACCTCTGACCAGGATGTGGTTCGCCGCCTCCATCAGGTACTTGCACAGCACGCCCTGGTTGCGCGCGCCTTCCATCGCGGGGTACCAGCGATTGAACCGGGCGGTCTCGTACAGCGTATGCAGGACCGCCTGCAGGCTCAGCCGGTGCTTCGGTGAATGAACGTCCTTGGTCGGTGTGGGTTCGCCCCGGGGGATCGCCCGGCCGCCAGGCGATCGGGACAACGGAAAGCCGACATGAATCTCGAGGGTCTCCGGCGACTTCTCCACGATGCCGTCACCCATCAGGGCACCCCGCCCCGACGAGTCAGGATTGGGTTCGTAGTCCGGGCAGGTCGGATGGTGTTGGTTGCCAGTGCCCGGCATCCGTGCGAGATGGAAAACCGATGAACGCCGCGAGATGTACAGGTCGACGCCGCCCTCGACACACAGGCATCGCGGGCGTTCCGGGGTTTCGTAGATCGCCGCGAGCGCGGTTTGCAGTGCCGGATCGCTGACCTCGAAGGTTCTGCCTTTCACGAAGATCCGTTGCCGGTTCATGATTGTCCTCAGTGGTGATCGACGGCGGCTGGGGTCGTGCCATTGGCACAGACGATCTCGTCGAACAGTGTCGAAAGATCGACGTGTTGAACGTCGAGCAAATCGCGGAGGGATTTGCGATCTGAAATCCCCAGCGCCTCGCCGATCTGCTCGAGCGTCGCACCGCGATCACTCAAACGGCGGGCAAGGGTACGGCGCAGGGTCGCGCCGCAGAGGCCATTGTTGCCGGCGGTGCGGAAGATGCGCCGACAGGCTTCGAGGATTCCGCGGCACAGGTAACGCTTGCAGCCGTTGTCGGATGATTCAACGATCCGGTAAGGCTGGCCGTCGTGATTCAGCAGCAGCGGGGTTGTTGGGTCCAGGCCCGCATAGCGCGTCATGGTCCCGATGCCGTGTTTTCTGGCGACGCGGTAACGCACATAGGCCATGATCGCCTCGACCGAAACCTCGCTCTTGAAGAAGACCGGTCGGGCCATTCCGTTGATCGATGCCATCGCAGGCAGACAGGCTTCGCGGCGCAGTGCGCCGGTCGGCGCGATCACGTCCTTGACGCGCAGTCGGGCCAATTCGAGCGGTTTGGCGCCGGTGGTCAGCAGCAGATAGAAGAGGGCGAGATCTCCCTCTGGCTGACTGCTGTAGCGCCTGAGCCGATCGGCAATTCCCCGGATCTCGTTGTCGGTGAGCGACCGGCGCCGTTTGGCCCGGACGTCGCGATCTGGACCATGCACGACGTCGTTGCCGGCGTGGCGATCGAATTGTGCGACTGGACTACCCAGCGGACAGTCCCGGCCGCGTGCCTCGGGATCGGGAGAGGTGCTGGAAATCGTTGCGTCTGACATCGGTGCAGACCTCGGGGTGATTCGCCAATCATCCCCGGCCTGCGCACCATCTGCCAGGAGAAATACCCCCTAAAAACGGGCGCTTTCGACGTTAGCCTATCGTCGAATGGCCTGCGGCCTCCGACGTTCGCAGCGGCGTGGCCCCGCCCACGCACACCCGACCCGCGTTCGTTCGCCTATGCATGCAAAGAGCACGCTGGACTCGTTTCGATCACCGAACCGAGGACTTGTACGTTGGGACGACTGACAGGCGCATCAGGCAACCGCGCAACACACGGTTGCTGCCTTGTCATAGGCAGGCGAACTGCGTGCCAGGGCGTGACGTCGGACGTGTGCGGCAGCTGGGGGCTCCTGTTCCGCAGTGCGAAGATCCCCGACAACCGTGCGGGCGCAGCGCCATTCCCGACGCGGAAATGACGAAAAGAACCCGATAACGGGGGTGTTTCGGTAAGGCTTTCGTGCCGCTTGAAATCGTCGGAATCATCAGCTACGCTGACGCCATCCGGTGAGGTCGCGAGGCCGAATTGCCGGGCACCACGACGGTGGTGGCGTCGCAGACGATACTTGGATGCGACGCGTGTTACGTGCCCTTGAGATAGCTGGATCTCATGACGTTTCCAGCCCTGGAGTGGGGTTGTACAGTCAACCAAAGTCTGGATTCCCCAGACATTGCACTGACCGTGTTCACGACGGCTAAGACCGGGTGTCGAATGGCGACGGTTGATTCTGATCACGATCAGTAGCCTCTGGCTCTGCGATGCCATGTGGTCCGGCTGCTCGCGGGTTTTGCCGATAGGGCATGACTTAGCGTCGGCACCTCATGCAATGCTGCTTCCCCAATAGTAGGGGGTGAATCCCTTGCAACCGCGCCAAGCGGCTCGTTTAGGGCGAAAGCGGCGGCCGCAATGCCAGTGATTCCCGGTCTATTGAGAAGCGCGTGTTCTGATTGGTTCGTGTGCTGTAAGAGTCGCACACGGGTTCTCAAGCGAGCGGAATTCCGGCAACGTACCCTCCGCGCCTTACAGTATCTGGTAAGGCACCGCCTTGCCTGTTTCCTTGTAGAGAACAGGTGCGCAATACGGGCTTGATTCCCCGCCTATAGAACGGCGTCATCACACTCGCCTTTCCGCGTCACGCGGTCAGCACGTCGTCGTTGGCTAGCTTCCGAGCCGCATCTCCCGCTCGGCGAACTTTGTCGGGTCGCCTCGCCTTGCCCGCTGCAGTCTCGTCGTGCTTTAACACATTCACCCGTAGGACGACGCGTCCCGTCGCGGCAAGTGGGTGGCGTTTCAGAGAGAGAACCGCGCGTGAAAACACGCGTGTCGATTCCGACTTACGAAAATCCGCCCGGCAGTTGTGGCCTCTCCGGGATCGGCGACCGTCATGGCCACCGTGTCCCGTGACGTTCAGAAATCCCCGCGGGCCATCAGACCAATATGGGATTTCGCGACTTACGTGCTCACGATGCATCGACGCTAGACGAGGAGATGAAGCCGTGAATCAAAGAATCATTCGACTACCGCAGGTTCGTGATCTTGTTGGGCTTGGAAAGACTGCCATCTACGACAAGATCAAAGCCAACACCTTCCCGAGTCCGGTCAAACTAGGACGCGTATCCGGATGGGTGGAATCGGAAGTACAGGCATGGATCAATTCGCAAATCGCCGCGAGCCGCTCAGTGGCAAATGACGGGTCTAACGACGTGGCGCGATCCTGGCAGCCGCTCGTACTTCGGTCTCTATCTGATCAATCCAGTTAGCCCATGCCTGCATCATCTCCCGTCGTTCGGACAGGTATTCGGCATGGTTGTAAGCCGCCTTCGTCTTGTTCCGCTCTACATGAGCGAGTTGGCGCTCAATCACATCCG
>JAIBJL010000467.1 GCA_020029545.1 Gammaproteobacteria bacterium | reverse complement strand
TTCTTCCGCACGCTGTTGTCGAACATGGACATGGTGCTGGCCAAGAGCGACGTCCCGATTGCGTCGCGCTATATGCAGCTGGTCGAGGATGTGGAGCTGCGCGAGGCCATCTTCGCAAAGGTCAGTGCCGAATGGCAGGATTCAGTCGATGCCCTGCTGTCGATTCTCGAGCAGAAATCGCTGCTCGAGCGCAATCCACAGCTCGCGCGCGCCATCCGCAATCGGTTCCCCTATGTCGACCCGCTCAATTACGTGCAGCTCGAGCTGCTCAAGCGCTATCGGAACGGCGACACCGATGAGCGTGTCGTGCAGGGCATCCATCTCACCATCAACGGCATCGCCGCAGGTCTGCGGAACAGTGGCTAGTGCCGCCGATTTGAAGTTCCTACAGCGCTTGCGGCAAACTCGGTTAGGAACTTCAAATCGAAAAGCGGCACTAGAATCATAAAGTTGCTAGTGCCCCTTTGCTTCCGAAGTTCGTGTCAGAGGGTTGCTGCGATGTATCACGAACTTCGGAAGCGGGACACTAGAGCATGAACCCGAAAGGTGGAAGCCGGCTTTCGGAAAGTTCCCATTCCTGTCACGGCAAGCTCGCATAGGAGCTTCAACTCCGGGCACCACACTAGCATCACAAAGTTGTTCGTAGCAAAGCATGCAGCAAGGCTGCACGAGCTTCAGGACAACGAGCTTCAGGACACTCGCATGAAAGCGCTCTTCATCGGTCAAAGCTATATCGACGTGACGTTTCTGGCGGACGCGCTTCCGACCGGGGACGAAAAGTCCGTGGCGCGAGACTACGCGATTTCGTTCGGCGGCAATGCGGTCACCGCCGCATTCTGCTGCGCCAAGCTGGGGCTCGCGCCGGACCTGATCGCTTCGGTCGCCGACGATTGGCTCGGCCGCATGTTCATCGACATGGCGGCGAAATACGGGATTTCCGTCCATCATCGCAAGGTCAAGGAGTCCTCGCTGTCGTTCATCATGCCGAAGGGCGGACAGCGCGCCATCGTGCGATGCCGCGACGACCACTATCTGCATCCGGTTCCCGCGCTCAACCTTGCCGGCTGCCGCGGGCTGCACGTCGATGGACACTTGGCGGATGCGGCGATCCAGTACGCCAAGCAGTGCCGCGAAGCCGGCAAGCTGACCTCGCTCGACGGTGGCGGGCTGCGCTCGAACACGCACGACCTGCTGGCCTTCATCGATGTGGCGGTGGTGGCGGAGCGGCTGTGCGAGCAGATGCGCCTGTTTCCGGGTGAGATGCTGCAGTACCTGCGCTCGCGCGGCTGTCGCATCGGCGGCGTGACGATGGGCGCGCACGGCCTCTACTGGTACGACGAGACGGGGGAAGAGCGGGTCATGCCGGCCCTGAAGGTGCCGGCGGAGCGCGTGATCGACACCAATGGCGCGGGCGACATCTTTCATGGTGCCTATATGTATTCCGCGATGAGCAGCCCCGATGTCGGTTGGGAGGAGCACTTCCGCTTTGCCCGGGCGGCGTCGGCCCATTCGATCCAGCATCTGGGCAATGAGGCGAGCCTGCCGACGCTCGCCGCAATCAACGAAACGCAGGCCAGGTTCACAGTCGGGCAGGTGGTGCAGTTCCCCAAGCGAGCTGTCCCTGACGCTGGACCCTCCGCAGATCTTGCTCGAATGGCGGGGGCGAGGGGTGCGGCGGCGGCTCACTAGACGCCCCGCCGAGGCTATCGCGACGCCTCGGTTGCGTGCATGGCCTCAAGCTTGCTTGTTCCTGGACGACGCCAACATGCGGGAGGACCGCGGTGCAGCACGCGACGATTGAGGCAGAGCCGACACCGCTGTCGATCGATCTCGACAAGACGGCCGTTGTGATCATCGACATGCAGCGGGATTTCCTGGAGCCGGGCGGCTTCGGGGCGGCGCTCGGCAATGACGTGTCGCGGCTGCGCGCGGCGGTGTCGCCCTGCCGTGAGGTGCTCGCCGCCGCGCGCCAGGCCGGCCTGCTGGTGATCCATACGCGCGAGGGGCATCGTCCGGACCTCTCCGATGCACCGCCGCTGAAGGTCGAGCGGGGCAACCCCGCACTGCGCATCGGCGCGCCGGGTCCGATGGGGCGCATCCTCATTCGCGGCGAGCCCGGCCACGACATCATTCCGGAGCTCTATCCGATTGCAGGCGAGCCGGTAATCGACAAGCCCGGCAAGGGCGCGTTCTGCCAGACCGACCTCGAGCTGATGCTGCGCAATCGCGGGATCGAGACGTTGCTGGTCTGCGGCGTGACGACGGAGGTCTGTGTCAACACGACCGTGCGTGAGGCCAACGACCGCGGCTTCCGCTGCATCGTGATTGCGGATTGCTGCGCGTCCTACTTTCCTGAGTTTCACGACATGGGGCTCGCCATGATCAAGGCCCAGGGCGGTATCTTCGGCTGGGTCTCGGCGTCGAAACCGCTGCTCAATTCATTGGCAGTCGCTGCCCGGTAGCAGCGTCCCTTGGTTCGCCCGGGCGCGATGGGGCCAGTCCGCGCATCTCGGAGTCTCCTTGGCGGTGCTGCGAAGCATGCTCAATCAAGTGACGCAGACTCATCGCACCCGCTGATTTTTGTAGCGCCTCTTCGGGTCGGTCGCCCGGCCTGCAACACGAGCACTGCTTGTGGGGTGCGGCATTGCGCCGAACAGTAGGCGTTTCTGCAGGATTTTCCGTCACTTCCTGCCCAAATGTCACGGCACGACTGAAATGTGACAGTGGCATGGAACTTGGCATGCCACTTGCGAAGTAGGTCCAGCAATCGTCACGGATTGCGAACGCTTTCGACCCGTCCTTCGGTTCTTCAGCCGAGATGGTCATGCACAACAATGCGGCGGGGTCCGCACAACGCATGATCATTCGCTTCAGAGAACCGGATCAGAACGCCACGGGTCGGGAACGCGGGGGATCAGGCGTTACGCAAGGGCTGAAGAGATCATGACTGCAACGAAAATCATGTCTGCGCTTGTGGTGACCGCGAGTCTGGGGGGCGCTGGATCGGTCGCGTCGGCGGCCGACATGCCGGTGAAGGCGCCGCCGCCGGTTGTAACGCCATTGGACATACACACTTTCTTCGACGTGTCGTTCAAGAACGCCTACATCACGCCGCGCGGCCTGCTGGTCACGAACACGGGGCTCACGACGCAGATTCTGGGTGGCATCTCGGCCGACCTCTACAAGAACAAGTCGGGCTTCATCAACGGGGTCAGCGTCTACAGCTATGTCTGGAACGATCTCTGGAGCAACCAGAAGCACCCGACCGCCGGCTCGTGGAACGAGTTCGACTGGGCCGTCGGCATGACGGTCAAGTTCGCGCAGAATTGGAAATTCGGCGTGGAGTACGTCGAATTCCTGAGCCCTCCAGGCAATTTCTCCGCTGAGCGCAACATCGAGTTCACGCTCGCCTATGACGACAGCGGCTGGTGGGGCGGTGGTTTCTCGTTCAATCCCTATGTCAAGCTGTTCTACGCCGCCTCCGGCCCCTCCACGGTCGTCGTGGGTAAGGGCGGCGACACCTATGACGTCGAGATCGGCGTCGTGCCGACCGTCGACATGAAGCGGTATACCGGCCTCTCGCTGACGCTCTTCGCGCCGACCTGGATCACGGTTGGTCCGTCGGACTACTGGAACGTGGGCGGCAACGTCTGCGGCGCCGCGCTGTGCAGCACCGACAACGTCGGCGTCTTCTCGACCGGCCTGACCGCCAAGTTGGCGCTGGATTGGGTGCCCGCGC
>JAIBJL010000466.1 GCA_020029545.1 Gammaproteobacteria bacterium | reverse complement strand
ACCAGCGTTTCCGCCGCCGTCACCTTGTTGTAGTCGGTGAGCGCCCGAATCGCGAGTCCGCTGCGGTTCATGAACGTCATCGGCTTGAGCAGCGTTACTTCGCTGCCGCATAGCGTCACGCGGCAAATTTCGCCCTGGAATTTGCTATGACTTCGGAAATGACCGCCCAGTCGACCTGCCAGCGCGTCCACGAACCAGAAGCCCGCGTTGTGGCGCGTCATCAGGTGTTCGGGACCGGGATTGCCGAGACCGACGATAAGTTTGAGCGGATTGCCTGGCATGGCCGCCACGGAGTCGCACTCCGTTAAGCTGGGCGCGAATGGATGGCCGATTCGCGCGAGAACAAAAGAAAACGACGTGATGGCCTCGCAGCCATCACGTCGCGTTCGCTACGGACGACTACTTCTTACCGGCGTCCTTCTTGGGCGCAGCGGCAGCAGCCTTCGGATCGACCTTCGCACCCGCCGCCGGTGCGGCAGCAGCAGCGGCATTGGTCGCCGCCTGAGCAGCATTCGCTGCCTGGACCGCAGGCGTCTCCGCCTCTTCCGCACGCGCGTGATGAATCGACACGACAGCGGAATCGCGACCGTGCATCAAGTCCACCAGTTCAACGCCTGCAGGCAGCGGAATGTCGGACAGACGCTTCATTTCGTTCATCTGCATTGCCGACATGTCGATCTCCAGGAACTCCGGCAGATCCTTCGGCAGCGTCAGCACTTCGACGTCATTCGCCAGGTGCGACACGATGCCGCCCTGTGTCTTCACACCGGGTGAACCGGCCGCACCCTTGAAGTGCAACGGAATGGTCATGCGGATCTTTTCGTTTTCCAGCACACGTTGCAGATCCATGTGCAGGATCTGATTCTTGGCCGGATGGCGCTGCACGTCTTTAAGGATCGCGGCTTGCGACTGGCCGTTGATCTTCAGCGACAGAATCGTGGAATAGAAGCGCTCGTTGACCAGCAAGGTCAGAAGATTCTGGTGATCCAGAACCAGTTGCTTGGGCTCGGCTGAGCCGCCATACAAAATCGCCGGTACTTTTCCGGAACGACGCAGGCGGCGGCTCGCACCTTTCCCCTGTCCAGCGTTCCGTTCGTCGGCGACGACGTCAAAAGAAGTTTTCATGATGATCTCCAACTCGAACATGACACGGCTGAAAACCGCGTCGGTAAAAAGCGCTGCCTGAACCGCGACCAGATGCAGGCAACACTCGGGGGACGTTTCGGCTCGGACTTGACCCAGCGGGCGTCAGCGGTCGTCACCGTCACGTCACTAAATCGAAGTCAGTCTATGTACAGCGAGCTGACGCTCTCTTCATCGCGAATGCGCCGCATGGTTTCGGCGAGCAGTTCCGCGACGGACAACTGACGAATCTTCTTGCAGGCACGCCCCTCGGCATTGAGGGGAATCGTATCGGTGACGACCAGTTCATCGAGCGCCGATTTTTCGATGCGTCCCACGGCCGGACCTGACAGCACCGCATGAGTGATATACGCCGTCACGCGCTTGGCACCGGCATCCTTCAACGCATGCGCGGCATGACACAATGTGCCTGCCGTATCGACCAGATCGTCGATCAGCACGCAACTCTTGCCGGCCACTTCGCCGATGATGTTCATCACCTCGGATTCATTCGCTCGCGGCCGCCGCTTGTCGATGATCGCCAGATCCGCATCGTCGAGACGCTTGGCAAGCGCACGGGCGCGAACCACGCCGCCGACATCGGGCGAGACCACCATCAGATTTTCGTACTTGCGCTTCCAGGCATCGCCCAGCAACACCGGCGATGCGTACACATTGTCGACCGGGATATCGAAGAATCCCTGGATCTGGTCGGCATGCAGATCGACTGTGAGCACGCGATCGACGCCCGCACTCGCAATCATATTGGCGACCAGCTTCGCAGTAATCGCGACACGCGTCGCGCGCGGACGGCGATCCTGGCGCGCATAACCGAAATAAGGAATCACGGCAGTGATGCGCGCGGCCGATGCACGGCGGCAGGCATCGACCATGATCAGCAATTCCATCAAATGATCGTTCGCCGGCGAGCAGGTCGGCTGCACGATGTACACATCGCGGCCGCGCACGTTCTCGAGCAGCTCCACGGTCACTTCGCTGTCGCTGAAGCGAGTGACGGCCGCACGACCCAGCGGCACCATCAGATGACGCGCGATGTCATGGGCGAGCTGTGGGTTGGCATTCCCCGCGAACACCGCCATCGTCGAACGATCCATCAGAGGCTCCGCCAAAGCTGTAGGCTGTAGTCTGAGTGCTGTAGGCCAGAAACAGAGAAGTGCATTTTTCCTTCCTACCTACAGTCTACAGCCCACGGCCTACAGCCTTTCTAGATGGCTGGGGCGGAAGGATTCGAACCTCCGGATGGCGGGATCAAAACCCGCTGCCTTACCACTTGGCGACGCCCCAACATTTGTCCGGCGAACGTTCCGGCGCAGTATCGGTCATCGACACCCGGCCGCAAACGTACGCATCAAGCATGCGGCCAGGCAGCTGGCCGGTTATCCATTCACATTCTCGATTCGATCTCGATCCGATCTCGCTCCAGACTCCCACCAGCCTTGATGTCGAACCGGCACCCACGTTGTGCTTGATCTCTCAGCGTCCAGGCTCATGCGCCAGGCGGTCCAGCAGCGGCGAGCGATTCAATCCGCGCGCGACAAATCCCGCCCAGCGCGCCGGCAACTGGCGCCGGATCGCTTCGGCCGTGGCTTCATCAGGCATCGCAGCGAACACGCAGGCACCGGTCCCGGTGAGCTTCGCATCGGCGAATTTCCCAAGCCAATCAATGGCCTCTGCGACTTCCGGATAGCGACTGCGCACGGTGGCAGTGCAGTCGTTGCGGCCACCTGTCGCGAGAAAGGCGCGTATTGTCGTGATGGGGGAATTACGTGTCAATTCAGGCGCCTGAAAGATGCTGGCGGTACTCACCGCCGCCGCCGGTTTGACGATCAGATAAACCGCCTCGGGGAACGCCGCCGCGGTCAGCTGCTCACCGACGCCTTCGGCCCACGCAGCCTGCCCGCGGATGAACAATGGCACATCTGCACCCAGTCGCAGCCCTAATCCTGCCAGTGCTTCGATGTCGAGATTGGTACCCCACAAGCGATTGAGTGCGACCAGCACGGTTGCAGCATTCGAACTGCCGCCGCCCAGGCCACCCTGCACGGGGATCTGTTTGTGTAACGCGATACCGACGCCGCGACGCGACCCGGTCTCTGCCGCCAAAAGACGGGCTGCGCGCAGGGTCAGGTCGATGTCCGGCGGAATGTCATCCGGGCCGGCGACCCGCTCGATGCACTCATCGGGGCGCCGGTAAAACTGCAGGCTGTCGGTAAGGCTCACGAACTGCATCGCCGTCTGCAGCAGGTGATAACCATCCGCGCGTCGACCCACGATATGCAGACACAGATTGAGTTTCGCCGGCGCGGGCCACGCCACCGGCAGGCCTAGTGATTCGTTCACACGAGAGAACCCTCACCCCTAACCCTCTCCCGGCGACCGGGAGAGGGGGAGATAGCTGAAACCGTTTCTTCCTGCCTCACCCCTAACCATCCCCCGGCGACCGGAGGCTGTCGTAAAAGTCCTTTTGCGACTGCCTCCCGCCGGCCACGGATGGCCGGACAAAATCAAGCACCCTCTTAGGTGCTTGATTTCGGGAGCGCCGCGAAAGTCGCGCCTTTCGCAAGCGACGTCGCAAAACGGCAGGGACAGCCTTTTGCGAC
>JAIBJL010000465.1 GCA_020029545.1 Gammaproteobacteria bacterium | reverse complement strand
GTACGAGCAGTTCGAAGGCCTCTACATGCAAGCGTGGAAGGCCGGGCTCAAAGGCATCGCGACGTATCGTCCCAATTCGGTTCTCGGGGCGGTGCTGACAGTGGAAGCGGCTGCGGCCGCCGTGCCGGTGCAATTGCCGGAGCAGGAAGATCCCGATCGCCGGATTCGCCTCGATGCCGTACCCGAGGTGGTTGCGACCTTGCAGTATCCGTCGCGGCCGGTGTTCGAGCACGGCAACATGGCCTGGACGTACATGATGGACGTACCCGGCCTGATCGATGCGGGCCTGTTTGTGGGCCAGGACGATTCAGGCTTGCCGTTCGAGGCCTGGGTCAATGGTGTCGATCAGCCACGGGGTCTGGGTGCCGTCGCCAAGATGCTGTCCATGGACATGCGTTCCGGCGATCTGGCTTGGTTGAAGTTCAATTTGGACAAGCTGCTGAAGGCGACCGACACCAAATTCGAGGCCGCGTTTCCGGATGGCAGCGTGAAGCGCTTCGATGGCATCGTTCCCTATTTCGCGGCGCTGGTCGAGTATCGGTGCGAAGCACGGTGCGCATTCTCGAACCTCGGTCGGCAACCGACTCCGCTGATGGATTCGCTCCTGTTTCACAAGGAGCCCAAGTCAAAAGGGGAAGGAACGCTGTCGTGGACGTGGGATGTACGCAACGACCGGGCGGGTGACGATTTCGTTGTCGGCCTGAAAGAGCTGCAGTTGCCCAATGGCACGGTGCGGCCCTACAGCGTGTGGTTGTCCGGGGTCTATCCGCGTGCATTGGACGGGTTGTGCAAGTTGTTGAGTGTGGACATGTGGGTGCATGACCCGGCGTGGATCGGGCTCAAGCTGAGGAAGCTGCTGAACTATTCCGAGGCCGAGCTGGACTTCATGCACTGGATGCCCGGGAACGGCAAGCAGGCCCACTATCCGTCGACGATCGCCTACATCGCCCAGTTGATCCTGCATCGCTACAAAGTGCTGGGGTTGCTCGATGGTGAAGGTGGCGCACGGGTCGGCGGTTCGATGGTTCGTCCGGCACAGCGGGCGGAGGTCGGTTCGCTCTCCGATCGGATCAGCGGGACGAGGTGCACCGAATGCGGGGAGCATGCCGTGTTCAAGGTCGATGGCTGTGAGCGCTGTTCGGCTTGTGGTGCCATCGGCACCTGTGGCTGAGAAAGCGCGTGAGCATCATGGAACAACGCGATTTCGAGGCCCGCCTGCGCGAGGTCAAAGCGCGGGCGGAAGGCAACTGGCGCACGATCCTGGAATCGATCGGGGTCGAGCCGAAGGTGCTGAACAAGCGCAACCAGCCGTGTCCGGCCTGTGGTGGCACCGATCGGTTTCAATACACCGACAAGTACCGCCACGGCGATTACTACTGCCGCGGTTGCGGACCGGGTGATGGGTTCCGGCTCGCGGAGATGGCCCTCGGGCTGTCGTTCATGGAGGCCTTCAAGCAGGTCGAGGCCGTGGTCGGGAAACCGGTGGCGGCCGCCATGGCCGGTTCACCGGCACCGTCGGCGGAGAAGATGCGCGTACTCGCCAGAAGGATCTGGGACGAAGCCCAGCCCGTGACTGCCGGTGACGAAGTGGACCGCTATCTGACGAATCGAGGCCTGAAGATGGGCAAGTACCCCAACGTCCTGCGCTTTCATCAGGGTCTGGGGTATTTCGTGAAGGAAGGCGGAAAGTCGAAGAAGGTCGGCGAATACCCGGCCATGCTCGCTTGTGTGCAAGGTCCGGACGGGCTCGCTGTCACGCTCCACCGGACCTACCTGCAGGACGGTCGCAAGGCCGATCTGCCGGATGTGAAGAAGCTGCTCAGTTCGGGCATCAACGGAGCGGCCGTACGGCTGTTCCCGGTGGCCGAAGAACTGGCCGTCGCGGAAGGCATCGAGAAGTCCCTTGCCGTGCATCTGGCCACCGGGAAACCGGTCTGGCCGGCGCTCAACTGCGGAAACATGGAGAAGCTGTGGATTCCGGAATCGGTAAAGCGGCTCGGGATCTACGGCGACAACGATGCCGACAAGGCGTATGACGGTCAGGCGGCGGCTTATGCGCTGGCCCGTCGGGTGAAGAAGGAAGCGCGTCGGCGCGGGTCTTCGATCCAGGTCGATGTGCACATTCCAAAGGCGGCCGGCGACGACTGGGAGGACGTCTGGGTAAGACGTGTGGCCCGGACGCGCATGGCGGCATGAAGTTCGTGGGGTGCAGATTCGTCTGCACCCCACCTTTTGCAGTGGCTGCTCGATCTACTCCATTTCGAGCGGTCAGCGCAAAGGTTTCTGTCTGGTAGCTGCCATACCAGGGTCGAGCAATCGGCCGAGAGGCAGCCCTCAAGTCATCGCGCGGATTGGCCGCGCGTCGTCCAGACCGGTTTTGCCGGTCTTCATTCGACCCCGCGGGGGCGTGTTCCGACCCCGCCGGGGTAGGCGCGTCCCCGCTTTTTATCGGAGATTCCCATGAAAAGCGGACGTACTCTCGTTGATCTGGCCACCGAACTCGATCGCCAGCTCGCCTCGAAGAAGGATCTGATCGTACCGTCGTCTCTGGTGACGTGCACGACCGGCGCCTCGAGGATTTGCGCTCTGGTGATCCAGGAGCCCGCTGGCCCGCAGACGTACGACACGACCGAACTCGCGCGTCGTCAGCTCGCGGAGAAGCTCAAGGTGCCGTTTGCGTATTTCGAACGGATGCGCGAGCAGCAACCCGCCCTTCTCGATCGAAACATCAACACCTGGTTGGGTGCCGAGGACGAGAACCGGATGATCCGGACGCTCGATGGCAAGGTGCGGGCGGTGCTCTCGTCGCGCTACCGCAGGCTCGACAACTTCGATTTGGCCGAACACATCCTGCCGGTGCTCCAGCGCCTTCCGGGCGCGCGGTTCGAGTCCGTGGAACTCACTGACAGTCGGATGTACCTGAAGGTCGTGACACCGGCGGTGGAATACGAAGTGGCGCCGGGCGATGTCATCCAGGCCGGCGTGGTCGTATCGAATTCCGAGGTCGGTTGCGGAAGCCTGGCCGTCCAGCCGCTGATCTATCGGCTGGTTTGCAGCAACGGGCTGATCGCCAGCGACCGCTCGATGCGCAAGACCCATATCGGCAAAACCCTTGAGGCCGGCGAGGAGGCGGTGTCGGTCTTCAAGGACGATACGCTGCTGGCCGACGACCGGGCGTTCTTCCTCAAGGTCCGCGATGTGGTCGAGGCGGCGGTCTCCGAAGCCCCCTTTCGGCAGATCGGCGACAAGCTGCAGAAGACCATGGGAATCCGGCTGACGGGTGACCCGGTGAAGACGGTCGCGGTGCTGGGCAATCGCTACGGGTTCAATGAAGCGGAGCGCGCCGGTGTGCTGCGTCACCTGATCGAAGAGAAGACGTTGTCGGGCTACGGGCTGGTGAACGCCGTCACCGGCTACTCGCAGGAGGTCAGCGACTACGATCGCGCGACGGAGTTCGAGGCGCTCGGGGGCAAGCTGATCGATCTGAACCAGAGCGAGTGGCAGGAACTCGTGACGGTTTGAAGTCGGCGGCTTGACGGGATGGGTGGGGCCGGCCCTTGATTGGACCGGTCCTGTCCAATCTCGCGGGCAGTTGCTGGGTATCGAATCCGGATCCTGTTCAATGCGGGGCAATCCGGTGTTACAGGGTTCTGAAACGGTGCCGTTATGGATTGAACGCGATGGCTATCACTTCAGGAGGGGAAGATGTCGAATCGTCCGGTTTCGCTCGCAGCGCTCAAGTC
>JAIBJL010000464.1 GCA_020029545.1 Gammaproteobacteria bacterium | reverse complement strand
GCGTCTACTTGGCGCATCACGAGCGGATGTGCGCTTGGCAGGGCGTGCCGGTGCCCGAACATGTCACGCAAAAGCCGGTGATCTACCAGGGAGGCTCGGACTTCTTCTGGGGCCCGCGTGAGGATATCCGCTTCAGGGACGAAGCCCAGGGCATGGATTTCGAGGCGGAGGTGGCGGTCATCACCACCGACGTGCCGATGGGCGCCAAAGCCGATGAGATCCGTCCTCGCATCCTGTTGATGATGCTGGCCAACGACGTCTCGCTGCGTAACCTGATCCCGGCGGAGATCAAGCGCGGTTTCGGCGCCTATCAATCCAAGCCGTCGAGCTCCTTCTCGCCGGTCGCGGTCACGCTGGACGAGTTGGGCGAGGCTTGGGACGGCGCGAAACTCCACCTGCCGGTCATCACCACCTTCCGCGGCGGGGTGTTCGGCCGGCCTAACGCCGGTGTGGAAATGACCTTCGGCTTCCCGGAGATCATCGCCTACGCCGCTGAAACGCGCGACATCGGCGCGGGTTCGATCTTCGGCTCGGGCACGGTCTCCAACAGCGACCCGTCCGTCGGCAGCAGCTGCATCACCGAGCGGCGCGTGATCGAAGCGATCGAGACCGGGAAGTCCAAGACCGAATATATGCGCTTCGGCGAGAGCGTCCGTATCGAGGTGTTCGGCAAGGACGGCCAATCGATCTTCGGCGCGATCGATCAGAAAGTCGTTCGCAACAAGAGTGTGCAGCTATGACGAATTGAAAGTCGACGGTGTTTGCCTGCAAACCAGCCATGGCGATCTGTGGCTGGACTATGAGGCATTCGCGCCGGTCTTCGACGAGCTCAACCGTCGCCATGCCACGGTGTACACGCATCCGATCTTATGCACTGCATGCGGGGATGTTCATCGAGTTCGGCGCCGATACGACGCGCACCATCGCCAGCCTCATCGTGAGCCGGGCATCGCAACGCTATCCCAACATCAAATTCATCTTTTCTCATGGCGGCGGTGTGTTGACGGCGGTCGCCGAGCGCTTCCTGGTGCAGATGGTCTGGTCTTACGTTCGGTACACATGGCAACTGGATTGCCGATCAAGGTTCAAGTTGAAAGCGATCCGATTCTCGGGATCTTCTGATGAATTTTAAGAGGGGGACAACCTTTATCTGAACGGTCCAGTACGCGCCGATGCACGAGGGGGCGAACATCACATCTCCCGCTCACCGGCAGTCGTCTGCGGCCGGGCATAAGGACCGTTCTGTGAAGTACCAGGGGTGGAGTAGACTGAGCAACGGTAGTTTGAACTTTCTATCCGTATCTGCTATCTGCTATCCGCCCGGCAGTGTAAGCGTTGAAATCTCTGCAAACAAAGAGGATTGATTGGGATGATCGAGCCCATGTCAGCGAAGCAATACATTCTGCGCGAAACAGTCGTCAGTATTTTCATCAATATCATTATCAACAGCGGGGTTTTCTTGTTGGTCTTCGGTCTTGCAGGACCCATTCCCGTATGGGGGATGGGCAAGCTTGCGTTCGGTGTCGTTCCGCAGGCGTTCATGATCGGGTTGATGATTACTCTCATTTCTGGGTCGCTGACGACGATGAAGCTTCGCAAAGGCCGGATTGCTCGCTATGAGGGTTGGTCGATGCTGCCTCGCTCGTTAATCGGAAGCGCGCTCACCGTTGCAGTAGCGAGTGCCGTAATCTGCGCGGGCCTGGCCTGTGCGCTGCTGTTCCTGGTCGCACCCTCGGAACTGTCTTGGTTGAACGCCTTCATCTTCAACTTGATATTTAGCGGCCTGGTAGCGTTCGTCGTTACCCCGGTGGTGCTGCGCTCCGCCATGAGGGCGTGAGATATCGGAGGAGTTGATCGCATTAACAAACGAAAACACTCGCGTTTTGGCGTCTCGCGACGCGAGCGCTTCGAGTTTCGTCTGGGATACGGACATCAACTGCCATGTCGCCGTGATGCGGCGTGCCGATGGTACTGTCCAATGCCCCATTGGCTACATTAGGACGATGCCAAGCGGATGGGTGCGTATTCGTCCTCCTCATAGCAGCTACTTCGTTCAGGAACTTCAAATTCAAAAGCCCGAAGTTCGCAACAACGCGCGCACCTCTTACACGCCTCGGCGGACAGAGCGTCGGTTGGCATTCTCATCACCCCGGACTCAAGGCCTTACCCATCGATGACGAGGCACAGGCCGACCCGGGACCGGCGCGGTGAACGTCGGCAGCGACGTGCCGACGAGCGAGCCGACATAAACGGTCCGCATGTCCGGCCCGCCAAAGGTGACGCTCGCCATTCTCGGCGCTAGCCCGTCGCCCGGCTGAGGCCCAAGTCCGCGCAAGCCTTCCGGTCGCAATGAGGGATCGCCGTCCTGCCAGATTGGAATCACGCCGCCCTGGGGCGTCACCACGATCAGCCGGTCCGCTGCGACCAACGTCGTCCAGATATTCCCCGCTTCGTCGAACGCGAAGCCATCCGGTGCGCCACCCAGCCTCTCGGGGCCATAGATCTCACGCTCTGATAGCGTGGCGTTCGGACCAACGCGGAACCGGGTTATATGATCGGCGCCGGTCTCGGCGACATACAGCCATTCTTCACTCGGGTCGAAGCGCAGTTCATTCGTGCCGATCAGCTTGTCCGCGACGATCCGCGGCCCCTGTGTGTCGATGACGGCGATATAACCGCTCGCACTCCCGCGGATTCCATTCCGCCAGTCTTCCGCGCTGGAGGTGACGCTGAACCAGAGCCGGCCGGCGCTATCGATTACGGGAAAGTTGGTCTTGCCCAGCTTCCGGCCATCAATCGAGTCCAGAATGAGTTCGTAACTGCCATCGCGGCCGAGCCGCTCAATGACGTTGGTGCCGAAGTTGGCGATGAGAAACGCGTCGTCACCATCGAAGCACAAGCCGTTAGGCAGCGAAATTCCGGCGTTGGCGCTGATATCTACACCCGTCACGCCGTCCCCCGGCGGGGCATAGGGGCCGCCGCCAGCTTTCGCGCCCAGCCGGCTTTGTGTGCCGTCAGGCGCTATCTGGATCACGCCACCCAAGTCCGCCGCCCAAAGATCGCCATTCCTATCATGGAGTACGCATTCCGGGCGGCGCAGGCCCTTCCCGGTCAGCGTGATGGTGTTGGGATCGAGGCGCCAATTCAAAACGGGGTTCGCGTTCATTTGTCTTCCTACCGCTTCTGTTCGTTGAACCAATCCGCGGGCCTCAGAGAGATCGAGGCTCGCGCTGAAATGGCCGCTGTAAACTATATCAGGCCGACCTTGGCATCGTCGTGGGCGCGCCGGATGGCGGCGCTGAGCTGCTCGCTCAGCGCCGTGCCAAGGGCGTTGCGCTTTTCGGGTCGATTGAGTCCGATCATGACAACCGTTCAATCAGAGCTGTACGTAACGAAAGAGTCCGACATTATCATCGACGGCGCACCGTCGATGGTGAAGTCGGAATGGATGAACTGCACCGGCTTCAGGTCATCCGCCGCCACCGCCGCGGCTTGACGGCGGAAGATCGAAGGTGGGCAAACCAGCACCTCGTCGGCGCCAGGACGTGATTTTATTTTTGCGCCGCCGCTAAGCTGTCAATTCCATGTTCGGCAGCTTCGCACGCAATTCTTCGCTGAACACGCCGTCGAGCAGAATGAAGGCCATGCGTGCGATGCGATTGGATCGGTTCTGCCAGGCGTGATCCGTGCCACGCTGTACGACGATGTCACCGGTCTTGAGCTGCACTTCCACGCCGCCCGGCAGTAGC
>JAIBJL010000463.1 GCA_020029545.1 Gammaproteobacteria bacterium | reverse complement strand
GCGTTGAAGACGCAGGTCGGGCCGCAGATGCGCCGCCGCCGCTCGAGAACCTGGCCCCAGCGACCCTCGCCCGGTTCTGCACGTTCTGAGCATCCACGTTCGGACTCAGATCCGGGCTTGCACTCCTCGATCTGTGGAGTGCATCCATATCGCGGAACGCCCGTGGCACCGCCGTACCGTCCGAGAATATCGGCGTTGGGGGCAGTCCGACGCGGGCCAGTTCCGCGTCCATCATTACATACGCCGCGGCGCTGTTGCGTCCATAATGCCGCGCGTACCCCATCATCATCTCTGCGTGGTAGGGATCCTTCGCCATATCGATCGAGATGGTTTCCCGGTTTTCGTGCGCCTGCGAGATCCGCTGGGCCGTCCCGACGCGGTCACTGAGCACCGCTTCCGCGCGATGAGCGCGGGATGTTCGTTCGGCCAACTGCGCGGACAAGCGGTCGGCTTCATTCTGGTCTCCGGACAACGCGCGAAGGAATCCCTGGTCGCGAGTAACGCGGTCACCGAATTTCTTGAAGTCATTGATATCGTCCGACGAGAGGCGATTGAAGATCTTCCTGTCGGCTTCGGAGAGTCCGTCATGGAAGCTCTTGCCTCCAGTCAGACCCGTCCCTGCCGCCGCCAAACCGGCGCTGATCGCGACTTGCGCAACCTGACCGGACGACACGCCAAGTTCGTTGCCGACGATTCTAGCGAGGGTAGCGACCCGGCTGACGGTCTCACCCACCTCTTCATACCCGGCGGTAGTCGTACCAGTACTGTTTCTCCAAGACGCCCCTTTCGATGCCCCGCGTTCAAAAATCGACGCCAGTACCGCGGCGCGCTCCGCATTGGCGGAAACCGCATCCGACCGTGCCGACTCCACCGCCTTGTTGGCTTCGGCGACATCCGAACTCGAAATCGAACGGGAGACCATTCGGGACGCAAAGCCTGAATTGCTCAAGAGACTCACTGCCTCACGACCGAAGGCATTGGTGCTGTAGGTATCGCCGGTCCGGTCGTCCTGCCAGTTGCGCATGAAGGCGGACGTCCGGTTTGGGGCAAGATACACCTGGTCGAGAGCGACGTTCCCCATGCTTGCATTGCCCAGCGCGGATTGCGAGGACGCCCCACCGACCGTGGCCTGGATGCTGGACGTGCCGGTGATCGCAGCCTGACCGATCGTCTCCATTCCCTTGAGCGCCGCCCAGGCAATCGCCGGAACCGAGATGCACATGTAGCCGACAACGGCTTCAAGCGAGATGGCGGTCGAATAGATCGTCGAGGCCGTCTGCAACGACAAGGCCGTGGCACCCCCCACATTCGCGGAGGCCCCCAGCTTCGATGCGGCCGCAATGCTCGCCATGTAGTTGAGTACCGCATAGATCGGCGGCCACAACTGGATCCACATCAGGGTGAGCAAATATGACTTGATGGCCATCACGGTCTGCATCCCGCAGGTGAGGAACAGGATCAGAATGACGAACGGAAAGAGCGCGTAACAGATCGCCTCGATGACGTTGCGGATCAGGGGCAGGGCTTCTTCGGCCACTTTGCCGTAGTTGGTCCACGACGCGTTGATCTGGGCAACGGCCTGGGCTCTACCCATGGCCAGCAACAGGGACGCCGGATCGTTGATCCGCTGGCCTTGGATCGCGCTCGCATCGTTGACGGCGTTGATCATGGCGTTCTGCAGGATGATATCGCTTGCCGTAGAGGCCGCAGTGGCCAGCCGGTTCTTCTGGTATGCGACGGTGATCTGATTGCCGATCGCGGCCGAGGCCGCCGCTGCGGTCAGGGTCGGATTCAGTTGTTCGCCGAGTTTCCCTTGAATGGCGCCGACCTCGGTCACCGCGGTGGCGTTCAGAATCGGGTACGCGACCGGGCAGGTGACTACCGTCGTCGTGCTTGGACCGGTACTGATCGGGGTCAGACGCGCGGGGTTCGGGGTGGCCATCAGCGCCCAGATGTTCGGTGAACTTGCGAACGTGGCAGGATTGATCGTGCCATCCAGCAGATCGTACTTGGTGCAGTTGTCGATGAACGCGAGCAGGTCGGTACGAAACTGCGGGTTCACGAACCCGGCGTTGCGCGTGTACTTCACCATGCGGCTGCCGAACATCAATCCATTCTGTTGATACGCCAATTCCGCCGGCAGGGCGCCGTTGCCGGGCAATACCTGAAAGGCCGTCTCGAACAGGCTCGTCAGCACGTTGCCAACCTGGCTGGTCATGCTGCCGAACAGCGCGATCCCGAGCGGTACATTGGCGACGATGCTCGGTGGATTGCCACTGGTCTTGTCGGTAATCTGCACCGTGACACGCGGCAGGTAAATGATGGAATAGACGATCACCACCGTGCCCAGCCACTTCCAGCCGTAGAACCGCTCCGGCGCGAACGCGTAGGCGATGAATGCGAAGAGGAAGCCGAAGATCAAGACAACGCCGAGCGCCCCCCCGTAGGCTCCCGAGCTGACGATCGCGGCAATCGCGTTGAAGATGCCGGAGAGGCTCTCGGCATTCTGGTAGGCAAAGATCTCGTACATGGGCCACCCCTTTCGGGCAACTGTCCTTACTTCGTCAGAAAAGACGCCTGGTATCCCAGCATATCGATCACGTGCTGGGGCATGCTGGCGCGCAACTGACGCTCGATCTGCTCAAGTGTGTCCGCGATAGCGGCGAACTTCGCGACTTTGCTATAGAGCGCGATCTTCTCCTGGCCGAGGGAGGTGAGCATGGTGCGGGCGTGTCCGGACAGTGCTTGCATACTGTCCTGTTGACGCTCGTTCAGCGTGTAGTTTTTCATGAGCGCCGCCATCCCAACGCGCAGGTTACGTTCCAGGAAGGTGTAGGCGTAATCGGCCGCGATGACCCCGCTGTATCGCTCGATCAGGATTTCGGTCAGTCCCACGCTGACGTTGGAACTGCCGATCGAGAGCATCCGGTAGACGGGCTCGGACACCTGGTTCACGAATGCCACCTCCGGGGAGTTGTTCGGGATTTCTGTGCGCGACCGGATGCGATCCGCGATGCTCGTCATCATGTCGGTGACTTTCTTGTGGAATGACGTGTGAATGTACGGCACCTCGGAGACGACGTCGCAATCGGTGAAGTTGTTGCACGAGAGCAATGTCATACGGATGTTGCCGCCGCCGGCATCCGAATCGCCGTAGAGCAGCTTGTTGGCGCTGGTGAGGGTCGGCATCCACGGCACGGCTTCGCCGGCGGACCCATCGGGGGGATAGATGTACGTGCCGACCATACTCATAATAAATTCGCGTTCCCGGTCATCGATGGTCGGGATGCTCTTCAATGCTTTCCACGTCAGATTTCCAACGAGGGGGGGAATGTTGCGGATCCCCGGATCGCTCGACGCCCGCGCGCTCGCCAGAATGCCGGTGCGGTCGGACTGACACCGCTTCTTCCCGTCATCAGCATCCGTGGCCGTCCCCATCCAGACGGCGACCTTGCCGCAGGCCTCGTCGGCATCAAAGCCGACTCTCTCCGCGGTCTTGGCCACCATCGTCACGGCCGCCTCGCAGGATCCGATCCGCTTGTTGTTGATCATGTCCATGTAAGGCTGCAGCCACTTGGTCACGCCGCCGAGCAGAGGCGAGAGCACATCGAGAGCGACCTGAAAGGCAACCCCCGGCAGCGCCGCCGTGATGTTCTTCAGCATGTTCTTGAGTTCCTGGCCCGAGATATGCGAAAAGCTGCCCGAGAAAATGTCGATCCCGCCGCATCCGCCCTTTGCATTCGGGAATTGCACTGCCGAGAA
>JAIBJL010000462.1 GCA_020029545.1 Gammaproteobacteria bacterium | reverse complement strand
CGATTCGAGCACGCTCACCATGTCCGCGGCATCGCTGGCGACACCGCTTTGCGCGGCCTCGAAGGCAGCCTTGGCGTTCGCCGATTCGGTCCCGGCATCTCGTATCTGTTGTTGGGCCTGTGCCCATTGGGCTGGCAACTCCGTCAGCCGTGTATAAGCGGACAAGAGCGCATCAAGCGCATCGATCTGCGGCGCGAATTCGCCTGCTGCGCGCTTGGCCTCGGCTTGTGCCCAGCCGAGGAAGTCGTCGTCCGGGCTGCCTGCCGCCTGCCATAGCCGCTGTATTTCGCCGCGATTTTCCTGCAAGCGCAAAGCCGCGCTATCGCGCCCCTGTTCGGCGCTCTTGATCGCGTCGCGCAGCGCGCTTTCGGCGTCCTCGATGCCGCCGACATCGATGAAACGGCGAATCGCCTCGTAACGTTCGCTGGGACTGGCCGTCACCAGCGTCAGCATCTTGTCTCGTCGGAGCACCTGAACTTGCGGTCGCCCGTCCTTCGGATCGACGACGACATTCGACTTGACCAGCCGGGCGCTATGCATGGTACTAGCTGTCTCCAACACGACGGAGACTTCTGAAGGCGTCTTGCCTATCGAAGGCCAGTACTTGCTCAGACCACCGCCCAAGCCACGGTCTTCCAGCGAACCGACCAGGCCGTTGCCGAGCAAATCGAAGGCGTCGCACACGGTGGACTTGCCGCTGCCGTTTTCGCCATAGACAACCGTCAGCTTCTTGTCCGTCTCGAAACTGAGCGAAAACGGCTGGGTCGAACCGCGCAGGTGCGCGACGGTCAGCTTACGAAGGGTGCTCATCGCTCGATACCTCCGGAACCGACTTTTCCACGGCCAGTCGCCAATCCTCCGCACGCACTTTGCCGGTCGCCATCTTCGGAACGAGCTTCTTGCCGTCGTCGGCCGACAGCAATTTTTCATCGATCAACCGCTGGATGATCTTCCCTGCCAATTGTTCCGAAGCTGTGATCGTTGGCTCGGTCATTTCTCGATCCTTCTTTGCATACCTGTGCCGGGCAAGCGCTTGAGCGTCTCGCTCCCCAGCAAGGAGCGCATCTGCGTGATGGAAATCGCGTTCAACTGCGTCAGGCGTTCCGCCGAGGACATCGCCGGGCCTTCGAGCAGGATGCGCGGCTCCAGCCTGGGGCGGGTGTCCTTGCCGATCCAGGTGAGTTCGAGTCTCTGTTTCTTGGTCATGTCTGAGGTGTTCCAGAATTCGATTGTGCACCAGCCGTTGCCGGAGCGGCTTGGGCATCAAGGCTTGCCAATAACCCACCGCGCAGTTGTTGGCAGTCGCCTGCGGCGCTAAAGACTGAGCGGAAGTGCCGCGGCGCTTCCCATCCACCTCCGGCCCTTGCCGATACGAAGCCCTTTGTCTGACACACAGTCCAAAGCCGCTCTGCGTAATCCTGCGCCGCCGTGGTCTGCTCAGCAGTTTCCGCAGCTGTAAGGGTCAGCGCATCACCAAGTTGCGGACGAAGTCGCACGTAGATCGCGCTCAGGATCAACCAGCGGCTATTCTCGAAGAATTCCTTTCGGATGCCCGTTTCGCCGGTCCTCATGGCCGCCTTGACGGCGCGCTGAACTTGCACTGCCCGCCAGATCGTACGGGCTGAGAGGTCAGGCCGGAAGATCTTTGCATAGCGCGAACGGTACAAGTCCGTTACCGGAAAGACCTCGTCGAAGGACCAGAAAGAGCGACGGTTGGCGAGAACGCGAGCGCAGAAGTCACAGTCCGGACCGCTTGCCATCAAGGCGCAGGCCGTGGTCGCCTCGTCAAGCGTGAAATTTGTTGCATCCGGCGCGGGCGTATCTTCGCCCTCCTTGTAGTGGTACGCGATGCCAGACAGAACTAGCTGGTTGGCGATGCGCTCCTGCTGCTCGTCCAGGGCGACGAAGTCGCGCTCGCCGATCTGATTCTGAAAGTTCGTACTGCGGGTGATGCGCTCGGCGAAGCCAAGATCGTCTTCACAACGCTCAAGGGATATGAGCTTCACGAACACCATTCCATCCGGCGGCGTCGCAGGCGGATTGGGTACGGCGCTGGCTATGGACCCGAGCGTCTGCGCACCATTGACGATCGAGAAGCCGAAGGCACGGACGCGCTTTTCTTCGGCATTGGCCCGGTCGAGATTGTTGACCTCCAAGCGGTGGCAATAAGCCGTGAGGCCGTTATTCAGATACAAAAAGTGCTGTGGCTCTTCCTTGACCGCCAGAGCAATATGCTCGTTGACTTCCGTCCGCCCTTTGTATGCTCGTATGTTGGCGGCAACAAGCTGCGTCCCGCATCTTCTGTAGAGTTCGGCTATGTCGGCTAGAGGAATCAATCCATATAGCGTCTCGTAAGGCCCCTTGAGCCAACCGGGCTTGAGGAGCTTCAGGTCGACTTCCGGTATTCCCGGACCTTGATCCGCACCTGTAATCCAATCGTGGATTGTCGTGAGATTGCAGGTCTGGATTTGCAGGTAGTCGCCGTCCGGCGCGAAACGGACTCGCAGGTCTTCGAACATCCGGCGGCGGTCTTCCGATACCGTGGCAGTGCCCGAATAGACCAATACGGCGCGAACCTCCAGAGCGCCGTCGGAAAATGTCGCTTGTAATTTGGGAATTAGAGCCTTCCACGCAGCATTGGTTTCGAAGGCGGCAAAGTTGCCTTGCAGTAAGTTCTCCAACCCCGTCTTGAACTTTGCGACATCACCGAGGGCAGGCTCACCGCGCCCGTCGCGGATGAACTTCGATTGCGCGAGCCAAAGCTTGTGGGAGGTCGGGGAGTGCCAGACTGCATCGATTCCACCATCGCCGCCGCCATCGACAACAGACCGAGCCGCCTCGTCGAGGGTGCAGCCGGCGAGCCTGTTCAACGCAAAGGCGGCGAGCGCCCGCGAAAAGGAAGTTCGCCTCCCTATCTTCCGGTTTTCCTGTAGTGGCCTCGGGAATCTTCCCCGTGAAATCGCTGCGCAGGCGACCGGGCACGTGGGTAATTTCGATCGGCGTTTCGGCAATCATTTGAGGCCCCAGCGAATCGTAAAGAGCAACTCCGTTGTCGACACCTGTTCAAGTTTGGCTTCGATCAAAGCGATCAACTGCTCGCGCTGGCTGTCCACCTGATCCTGCGCATCGAACAGCGAACGTCTCCTCTGGTTGCGCTGAGCTTCAAGGGCCTTGATCTGTTTCTGTCCGGCCAGCTTTTCATCCAGCGTCAGCGCGGTAGTGGCTGCCCGGCGGGCTTCCTTGATCTGGCGGTCGATTTCCTTGATTTCCCGTTCCAGTCCGACTTTCAGATCGTCGGCCCAGCCGTCGAGCTTGTCGGCCTCGGCTTCGAAGAAGCGGGCGTTGCGCTCGGAAACGCCGCGCTGGATGTTGGCCTGGCGGGAGTGGGTAAGGGTGTCGAGTGTGGTTTGAATGCCGTCCTCTGCTGCGAGAGGGCGTGGTGCGGATACGCAAGGCAGCGTCAGCAGGCGTTGTGCAACGTCTTCGTCCAACGACTGGCCGTCGTCGGTGACGGCTGACAAGATGAGGTGGTCTTCCGCCTGATCGAGCGCTTCGATGCTGAAGAGCGAAAGCGCGAGCCAGCCGGTCTTGCCGATCAGCGGCTCGATGGGCGTGACCTTGCCGTCGTGTTGGCCGTAGTCGAACTGAATCTCCGCCGTCGGCAGGTCGCGGTTCTTGGCGTTCGCCACCAGGATTTCGGCGAGTGGATGGTTGAGGCGGTAGAGGTGCGCTTCGCCGGAGCGGCGCGGCAGTTCATACAAG
>JAIBJL010000461.1 GCA_020029545.1 Gammaproteobacteria bacterium | reverse complement strand
CTGGAAGTGCCGAAGGACTACCTGGTCGGCAAAGCGCTCGCGCATGACGTGTTCAATACCGAAACCGGTGAAATCCTTTCCAAGGCGAACGAAATTCTGACGCTGGCCGTGATCGACAAGCTGCTCGAAGCGGGCATCGACCAGGTGCGCGTGCTGTTCGTGAACGACCTGGATCGCGGTCCTTACATCTCGGACACCTTGCGCATCGATCCGACCCGCACTCGCCTGGAAGCGCTGGTGGAAATCTATCGCATGATGCGTCCCGGCGAACCGCCGACCAAGGATGCGGCAGAAAACCTGTTCCAGAACCTGTTCTTCAATCCTGAGCGCTACGATCTGTCGGCGGTCGGCCGCATGAAATTCAATCGTCGCGTGCACCGCGATGAGATCACCGGCACCGGCATCCTGTACGACTTCGCGCACTTCTCGAAGCGCACGGACGAGTTCTCCAAGAAACACGTCGAACAGTACGGCGAGAGCTCGGACATCATTGCGGTCATCAAAGAGCTGTGCGACATCCGCAACGGCAACGGGCAGGTCGATGACATCGATCACCTGGGCAACCGTCGCGTGCGTTCGGTGGGCGAAATGGCGGAGAACGCCTTCCGTATCGGTCTCGTGCGCGTCGAGCGTGCGGTGAAGGAGCGGCTGACGCTCGCCGAATCCGAAGGCCTGATGCCGCAGGAAATGATCAATGCGAAGCCGGTCGCGGCGGCCGTGAAGGAGTTCTTCGGCTCCTCGCAGCTGTCGCAGTTCATGGACCAGAACAACCCGCTGTCGGAAGTGACTCACAAACGCCGCGTCTCGGCATTGGGACCCGGTGGCCTGACTCGCGAACGTGCGGGCTTCGAAGTGCGTGACGTGCATCCGACCCATTACGGTCGCGTATGCCCGATCGAAACGCCGGAAGGTCCGAACATCGGATTGATCAATTCGTTGTCCGTGTACGCACGTACCAACGATTACGGCTTCCTCGAGACGCCGTATCGCAAGGTGATCGATGGCAAGGTCTCGTCGGAGATCGACTATCTGTCGGCCATCGAAGAAAGTCAGTACGTGATCGCCCAGGCGAACGCGGTGTTGAGCGCCAAGAACGAGTTCACCGATGACTTGGTCTCGTGCCGTCATCTGAACGAATTCATGTTGTCCTCGCCGGACAAGATTCAGTACATGGACGTGTCGCCGAAACAGATCGTGTCGGTGGCCGCGTCGCTGATTCCATTCCTGGAACACGACGACGCGAACCGCGCATTGATGGGTTCGAACATGCAGCGGCAGGCCGTCCCGACCTTGCGTGCGGAAACACCGCTCGTGGGCACGGGGATGGAACGTGCCGTGGCAATCGATTCCGGCGTGACGGTGGTGGCTCGGCGTGGCGGCGTGGTCGACTCGGTCGACGCATCGCGTATTGTCGTGCGGGTCCACGATGCGGAAACATCGGCGTCTGAAGCCGGTGTCGATATCTATTCGTTGACGAAGTACACGCGTTCCAACCAGAACACTTGTATCAACCAGCGTCCGCTGGTGACGGCGGGCGATGTGATTGCGCGTGGTGACGTGCTGGCCGACGGTCCGTCGACGCACCTCGGCGAGCTGGCGCTGGGCCAGAACCTGCTGGTCGCGTTCATGCCGTGGAACGGTTACAACTTCGAAGACTCGATCCTGATCTCCGAGCGTGTGGTGCATGAAGATCGTTTCACGACCATTCATATCGAAGAGCTGACCTGCGTCGCCCGCGACACCAAGCTCGGCCCTGAGGAAATCACGGCCGACATCCCGAACGTGGGCGATACCGCCCTGGCGAAGCTGGATGAAGCAGGTATCGCGTTCATCGGTGCCGAAGTCAGGGCCAGCGACATTCTGGTGGGCAAGGTCACGCCGAAGGGTGAAACCCAGCTGACACCGGAAGAAAAGCTGCTGCGCGCCATCTTCGGTGAGAAGGCATCGGATGTGAAGGATACCTCGCTGCGCGTTCCGCCGGGCATGGACGGCACGGTGATCGACGTGCGGGTCTTCACGCGCGATGGCGTGGAGAAGGATTCGCGTGCGCTGTCGATCGAGAAGTCCGAACTGGAGAAGGTTCGCAAGGACCTCGAGGATCAGCGTCGTATTCTCGAAGACGACTTGTTCCAGCGTGTGCAGTCGGTACTGCTGGGCAAGGCGGCGGAAGCCGGTCCGAAGCGTTTCAAGCCAGGCACCGTGATCGATGCGGCCTACCTTGCCGATCTGCCGCGTGAGCAGTGGCTGGAAATCCGCCTGCAGGATGAAGAGGGCAATGCCGCGGTCGAAGGCGCGGCCGAACGCTTGAAGCTGCAGCGCAAGGAGTTCGAGAAGCGCTTCGAAGAGAAGCGCGCCAAGATCACCGCAGGCGACGACCTCGCCCCAGGTGTGCTCAAGATGGTGAAGGTGTACCTGGCGGTGAAGCGCCGCGTGCAGCCGGGCGACAAGATGGCAGGACGCCACGGTAACAAGGGTGTGGTGTCGACGATTATTCCCGTCGAGGACATGCCTTACTCAGCTGACGGTACCACGGTAGACATCGTGCTCAATCCGCTGGGCGTGCCGTCGCGTATGAACATTGGCCAGATTCTCGAAACGCACCTGGGTTGGGCCGCCAAGGGCATCGGCCTGAAGATCGGTCGCATGCTTGATGAAGCACGTGGCGCGGCGGCAATTCGCGGCTTCCTGGACGAGGTGTACAACAAGACCGGCGGACAGAAGGCCGACGTCGCATCGCTCACCGACAAGGAGATCGAGGCGTTGGCGGGTAACCTGCGCCATGGCGTGCCGATGGCCACGCCAGTGTTCGACGGTGCATCGGAAGAAGAAATCAAGCACATGTTGCAGCTGGCGGATCTGCCGCTCACCGGTCAGACGACGCTGTATGACGGTCGTACCGGCGAGCGCTTCGAACGCGATGTGACGGTGGGCTACATGTACATGCTCAAACTCAACCACCTGGTGGATGACAAGATGCATGCACGCTCGACCGGTCCGTACTCGCTCGTCACGCAGCAACCGCTCGGCGGCAAGGCGCAGTTCGGCGGTCAGCGCTTCGGCGAAATGGAAGTGTGGGCGCTCGAGGCCTACGGTGCTTCGTACACGCTGCAGGAAATGCTGACGGTCAAGTCGGACGACGTGAACGGACGCACGCAGATGTACAAGGCCATTGTCGACGGCAACCACGAAATGAAGGCCGGCATGCCCGAATCCTTCAACGTGCTGGTGAAGGAGATCCGGTCGCTCGGCATCAACATGGAACTTGAAGCCGAAGGCGACAAGTAGGCATGGGCCGAGGGTGACAAATGAGGTTGCGGTACGCCGCGACCTCATCCCCGCGCAGGCGGGCATGTTTCGATTCAGATCGATACACCTTACTTAGGTGACACAGATGAAAGATTTATTGAAATTGTTCAAGCAGCAGGCCCCGGTCGAGAATTTCGACGCGATCCGTATCGGGCTGGCATCCCCGGAAATGATCCGGTCCTGGTCGTTCGGCGAAGTAAAGAAGCCGGAGACCATCAACTACCGCACGTTCAAACCGGAACGCGACGGACTGTTCTGCGCCAAGATTTTCGGACCGGTGAAGGACTACGAATGCCTTTGCGGTAAGTACAAGCGTCTCAAGCATCGTGGCGTGGTCTGCGAAAAGTGCGGCGTGGAAGTCACGCAGTCCAAGGTGCGTCGTGAGCGCATGGGTCACATCGAACTGGCCAGCCCGACCGCGCACATCTGGTTCCTGAAGTCGCTGCCGTCGCGTATCGGTCTCAT
>JAIBJL010000149.1 GCA_020029545.1 Gammaproteobacteria bacterium | reverse complement strand
ATGTCCGCGTATTCGGTGAAAACAGCCTGGTAGTAGCATCCGACCTGGCGGTGTTGAGTTCAATCCAGTTTCAGCAAGCGAAACTGCAAGCGGCGAAGGAATCGGCACTCGAGGCCAAGAAGATTTTCGACGACAAGCTGGACGGCAACGATCCCTGGGTTCCTTACCTGCTCGATATCATCGCGCGCGTGCATCACTCCCTCGGTCAGCATTCACGGGCTAAGGCGCTGTATGAACAGCTGCTACTCCTCGATATCAAATACTACGGTGCGGCTCACCCGGTCGTTGCAACCCATGTCCACAATAAGGGTGTCGTGCTGGAGGCCAACGGCGATCTCAAGGGCGCCGAAAACGCGTATGGCGAGGCCATCGAGATGCTCCAGAAGCATGGTCGCAACATTCACCCGCAAATGATCGATGCGCTGGTCAATCGCGGCGCCGTTCGACGCTTGCAAAAGAACTTTGACGGAGCGCGCGGTGACCTGACAGAGGCTCTGCGCCTCAATGAGAAGTTTCGCGGTGAAGGACACGCCTTCACCGGATACACTCAGTTCAGTATTGGCTCCCTCGAAGTCGATTCAGGCCATCCCGGCAAGGCCCTGGAGTACTTCAAGGGGGCGCTGACAATCTATCGGCAAACGCTCCCCGCGACTCATGGCTACATTGCTGCTGCGCTGGCCATGCAAGCCCGGGCGTTGTTCGATTTGAACAAAGCGGCCGACGCCGAGGCGCCTCTCGCAGAAGCATTGAGGATCTGGCCGGTTGAATATGGAAGGCAAAGCGTGGAATACGCAGTCACCAATGCGATGCTAGCCAGAGCATGGTTCCTCCAGCGCAAGGAACTCGACAAGATCGAAACAATTTATCAGGAAGCTATCGCGACCATTGCTGCAATCAAGCCTGACACCGATAACGCGTTGCAGCTCATCAAGGGCTGGTGGCGCGATACCACCGGCAAGTCGAAAGCGCACTGACGGCTGCCCGGTAGTCAGCTTCGGGTAGTCGAGATGGATGCCTGACTCCCGCAATCCGGGACTTGTCCCACCGCAGCAATTCAGTGCTGCGGCCAACCCCCGGCGGTTCCCTCTCTCTTGCCCTGCAGGAGAGAGCTCCGTTCGGCCACGCGATAGCCCCAAAGGGCAATTGCCTGTCCCCTAGGGCAGACGTACGATGGCCCCTACAGGAATTTCGGGAATATAACCGCACGGCAATGGAGCGCACCCAGAACAGGGTTCTGGTCGATCGTCACTGACCTTGGGTTCTATTATTCGGGACGCGAGCCATGAAAATTCTCATTGTCGATGATCATCCGCTGTTCCGTGCCGGCTTTCATGCGGTGCTCGAGACGAGTCAGCTGGATGCCGGTGTGCTCAGCGTGTCGTCCATTCCGGAGGCACTGCAGATACTCCAGCGCGATGCCGATGTCGGTCTGGTACTGCTCGACATTCACCTGCGCGGCGATGATGGGTTCAGTGCCCTCAAGGTGATCGGCGAAAAATTCCCGACCACCGCCTGCATCATGATTTCGGGCGACGAGCAGGACAGTGTGGTGTCGCGTGCCATGTCGGCAGGTGCGTCTGGTTTCATTCCGAAGTCATATACAGCCGATGAAATGGTTGTTGCGATCCAGAAAGTGCTGGCCGGTGAAGTGTTCACGCCGGCCAGAGCTGCGGCACCGACGACGGCCGATGGCCACTCGCTCACGCTGCGACAGCTGGAAGTCATCAGCATGCTGGGCCGCGGTTTCAGCAACAAGGAAATTGCCCGCTCGCTCGATGTCGCTGAGCGTACCGTGAAGGCCCATGTGAGTGCGGTGTTCGAAGCATTGAATGTGCGTAATCGAACCCAGGCCGTACTCGTCGCTCAACGTCGCGGTTTTCTGCCCTCTTCGCCGACGGCCTACGCAGCACAATAGCGAACGATGTGTGGGTGAGTGGTGAGGTGCGGAAGACGCGGTGACTTCCGGCCTCTTGCCATTCACGACTCACGATTCAGGACTCACTCATCTTTTATGGACGATGTCACACTGCGGCGCGTCGAAGAACAGCGCATCGCATTGCTGTACGGAAACTCGCTGGCAGTTTCCGTCACAGCGCTGTTGATGGCCACGCTGGTTGCCGTCATTGCGTGGTCAAACTCCTCGGCTGATCGCGTGTTAGCGTGGTGCGGCGCGGTGCTTGTCGTGCAGTGCGCCGTGCAATGGCTTGCGCATTCGTTTCACAACGATGCCAGCGCACCCTCGCGGCCCGACATCTGGGGCAAGCGGCTGACGATAGTTGCCGTCGCCTCCGGCATCGTGTGGGGTTCCGCAGCGTTCGTATTAGTTCGCGCCGACGACACACTGACGCTGTCGCTGATCTCGACCTGTCTCGCTGCCCGAGCCACAGTGAGCGTTCTGACTCACTCGTATCATCCCCCGGCGCTGTACGCCTTCGTCGTGCCGATCTTCGCTTTTCTCACCGCAAGTTTCGCCCTGAACGACGATTACGGGAATCTGGCGATGGCATTGCTGTGGCTGGTCGTGCTGGCCTACGTGTTGCTGTTCGTGAACCACCAGGCGCGCGTCGTTGCCGCGCAGATTCGCCTGCGTTGCGAGAACGAGCAATTGGTCGTGGAGCTTAAGCGACAGAATGCCCTGGCGGAAGATGCACGACTCAAAGCAGAGGAAGCGAGTCGCTCGAAATCGCGATTCTTCGCGGCGGCCAATCACGATCTGCGTCAACCGCTGCATTCGCTTGGTTTGTTTGCAACCGCACTGCGCGGTGGTTCGATCGATGATCGCGGACGTGAGACCATCGATCAGATCCTGCAATGCACCGAGTCGCTGGAGCAGCTGTTCGACAACCTGCTCGACATTTCGCGGCTCGATGCCGGGCAGGTGGAGGTCAAACCGGAGATCGTGCCGGCGAACGCCGTGCTGAATCGATTGCGCAGCACGTTCACCGTACCGGCGAAGGACAAGGGATTGAAGTTGAGCGTGCGCGGTTCGCGGGTCACGCTGAACACCGATTCGACCTTGCTGTATCGCGTGTTGTCGAACTTCGTGTCGAATTCTATTCGCTACGCCGACAACGGGGGCATCGTGGTGGGCGTGCGCCGCCGCGGCAGCACGGCGCTGATCGAAGTCTGGGATACCGGCGTCGGCATTTCTCCCGAACAGCACGACCGCATATTCGAGGAGTTCTACCAGCTCGCCAATCCGGAACGCGATCGCTCGCGAGGACTCGGCCTTGGCCTGGCTACCGTTCGTCGTATCGCGCAGCTACTGAATCATCCGATTCGTGTGCGATCGATGCCGAACAAGGGATCGTGCTTCGCGATCGAAGTACCGCTCGCCGATCCCTCGCGGATTCAAACCTCGGCGGCTACAGTCGAGCAGAAAGTACCGAATCTGCTGGGCAACAAACTGATCGTTGTCATCGACGACGAAGCCACCGTGCGTCTCGGCATGCAAAGCCTGCTGGAGAGTTGGGGCTGCAAGTGCGTCACAGCGATGGATGCGGCAGAAGCCTTGCAAGGCATGAATGGCCGTGCACCGGACTTCATCATCGCCGACCTGCGATTGCGCGGCAGCGATACCGGCATCGAAGCCATTCGCACGTTACGTAGCCAGTTGGGCGATGGCATTCCGGCAGTGCTGATTTCCGGTGACACCGCTGCCGAACAATTGCGGCGCGTCAGCGCTGCGGGGCTGACGATGATGCACAAACCGTTGAAGGCGGTGCGACTGCGCGCTTTGCTCAATCACGAGTTTGCCAAGCGCCTGGCGTGACCAGCCCTGCAATGCTGGGCTGATCATGCACATCAATGAAAGGCTTCAGGTGAATGGTGCTTACTTAGGCAGCGAGCGCCACAATTGCCGCTACCCATAAGGCCTTGGGGGGGCCTGGGGCGCGGGGCCTGGGCAGGAAACGGCGGGGTACACGCTGGCACATTCGAATCTCTTACACAGGCTCCACGCCCCAGGCCCTTGCGGCAAAGCCATCGGTTTGAGTCGAGTCGCGGCCAACCATTTCTAAGTCAGCGCCATTGGGCTTCAGGTAATTAATCCCCTCCCCGCAGCCTCTCTAAGGGAGAGGAAAAACTGGTGCAACCTCTGCTGATTTGCCCCCTTCTCCTTGGGGAGAAGGTTGGGATGAGGGGTGCGCGCAGCGCTGCTCCGGGAAGCTCCTCGTTGACGATCAGAAACTCTTCCCATCCACCGCCGCTGCTGCGTTATGCCCCGCAGGAAATCCCCTTGGGGGACAAAACTTGCTCATATCGACATATGAGCTACGTTCTGTGCCTTGCATCAGATGATTGGAAGGGCAACGCACGGTCGTGTGGGGTCAATCAGAGGTTCCGCGATCCTTTGCGACTGCAATGTGAGCAATTGCAGTCCATGACCTGCTCGATGGTGCCTTCCGCTTCGAATGCGATCGCGCCGCAATGGCAGCTGCCCTGATAGATCAGCGTTGTCTCCGCTGTTCCGTTACGCCGCACCCTTGCCGCGATCAGGGTAAGCTCTCGCATTTTCACGATCTATGCGAGTCCACGATCAATGCGAACCAAGGGCCCGATGACCTCTGCGCGATCACAGACAGCGCCTGCGGGCGTGCGCCTGCAGAAGGCCATGGCCGATGCAGGCATCGGCGCGCGTCGCGATTGCGAGGACATGATCACCGCCGGGCGCGTCAAGGTAAATGGCAGGCTCGTCACCCGGCTGCCTGCCTTCATCGATCCGGCGCGCGATACGGTCGAACTCGACGATGAGCCAGTCAAGCTGGTGGAACTTACATCGGGCACCGCAGCCGCCACGGCAAAGTCCGCACCTCGCGCCCTCACCTATGTGCTGGTAAACAAGCCCAAGGGCGTCATCACGACCACGAACGATCCTGAAGGACGTCGCAACGTACTCGACCTGCTGCCACCATCGCTGCGGCGCGAAGAACGTTTGTACCCGGTAGGACGACTGGACGCAGATTCCACCGGCTTGTTGATGATCACCAACGATGGCGATCTGGCGTTCCAGCTGACGCATCCGAAGTTCGGCGTCGCCAAAGAGTACCGCGTTACCTGCGTCGGGCTCGCTACTGCCGAGCAATTGCAGCAGCTCAAACGCGGCATGTATCTCATCACCCCGGCCGCCGACGGCACCAAGAATTCCAAACGCGCGAGCGTGGAATCAGTGCGCGTCATCAAACGCCTGGTCGATCGGGCACGCGGCGATCGGACCGTGCTCAGCATTACGCTGCGCGAAGGTCAGAATCGCGAGATTCGTCGCATGCTGGCGCGCATCGGCCTGAAGGTGCGGGATCTCGAACGCGTCGCGATCGGGCCGCTACGCCTTGCTGATTTGAAGCCGGGACAAGCTCGTGTGATCGGCAAGCGCGATGTCGACAAACTGAGAGCCGCAACGCTGGGAGAAGACTAAGAAGGCCACTGGCAAGCGGGTAACCTAGCCGGCTAACGCGATGGCGAATCCGGTCCGCCGTCGTCTGCAAAGACGCGTGTCGATGATTTCGGATACGGTGGAAAATCCAGCGGATTGGCCGGCGCGAACGAGACCGGAACGAATTGCAAACCTGCCCCGGATGCCAGATCGGCGCATCGCTGCGCATGGCGCACGACAATGCGTGCCGCTGAATCGAGAACGCAGGTTCGCAATGCGCAGCGCGCGACGACTCCATTACCCTGTTGCAGATGAGCGAACGCATTGAGCAATTGGCGTTCGTCCACGCCGAGACGCGGACAGGCAACGCAACGAATGTCGGGCCAACGCTTCAGTCCCGCAAACAATGCCGACATCGCTTGATCGAAGGGAGCCAGCGCCGCTGGCATCCGTTCCTGCGCGAACGCATGATCCAGACTCCACCAGATCGTGCTCAGATCGGTGTGGTGTGCGGACCAGGCGCGAATCGCCCACAGAAAGAAACGCTCTGCGAGCGGCAGTTCGGCAACGGCAATGACAGCGCCTTCGATACTGAGTGTAGGACGCGCATCGGTTGCTTGCGACGACATGGCACAACCCCTCTCGTGGCACAGGCCACAGATGAACTAGGGGATGGCTGGCGGCCGCTGCGCAGACGATGAGTCCAGCGGCGGTGTGGCGGGCGGTTCCCGTTGAAGCATCCTGACCGGCGAACCTAAGTCGATGGTCGCAATGCTCCGGGTGAGAAAACGATCGTTGGATCGTGCGGATTTCCGCGCTCCGTGAACGAGTCAGGCGGTAATGCGCATTGGCCAAGTCGAAAGATGATAACCATTCTTATTTAGAATGCAACCGTGCAGCGCAATGGCGCTGACACGCAACACGGCAAGCGAGAGTGCTCCTTCGGCCTGCGGTGGCAGCGGGCCGATGCTCGTCGTCCGCTTGCGCGTGCCGAAAAGTTCGCCGGTCCGTGAGAGTCGCTCACCGGTGTCGAACCGCGACCGACCTGACATCGCTACTTTCGCCCGGTGTTTTTCGTTAACCTCTGCGCCCACACAACACCGGTTCACCGGTACGACGCAGTTCCTCGGAGGGTGCATGTTCAGCCGGGTCGCGAATCTCATCAAAGGATTCTTTTCGCTCTTCATCTCAGGCGTGGAAAAGCGCAATCCGGAAGCGTTGCTGGAACTGGAGCAGGAAAACCTGCGCAAACAGATCGCGAATTTCAATCAGGGACTCGCCTCGCACGCGGGCATGTGTGAACGCATCATGGGCCAGGTGCGCAAGCTGGAAACCGAACAGAAAGACTTGCGTGCGAAGACCACAGCGCATCTGCGCGCCGGCAATAAAGCGGCGGCCGGACAATACGCCCTGAGACTGCAGACCATCGAGACGCAGCTGGAAGAAAACCGCAAGCAGCTCGAACAGGCCGAAACCACCTACAAGAATCTGGTGCGTGCACGCGATGTCGCCGTGCAGACCGCCAAGGCGAAGATCGAAAGCCTCAAGGGTGCGATCAACGACATGCGCATGAACCAGGCGATGGCGGAGATTCACGAAATGGCTTCCGGCATGATCTCGACGATCGGCGGCGCCGGCGACACATTGAACCGCCTGCACGACATGGTGGAAGAAGAACGCACCAAGGCAGCGGGTCGTGCGCGCATCGCGAAGGACTCCGTCGACATGAGCGATGTCGACATCAAGGAGTCGGAGATGACCGCGCTGGCCGATCAGGCACTCGCCGACTTCGCCGCACGCGAAGGCATCTCGCTGCCCGGCGAAGCAGCCGCGCCGCCGCCCGCCCGCTCGATGGGCGCGAAGGAATCGGAAACGCCGGCCGGATGAGGCGAGATCGGGATTCGACCGGAGCATGCAAGCTTGATATCTGAAGTGCATCTGAAGTGCATGCGGGATTGATGGTGGCACTTGAATGGCACTAAGTTAAGGCGAATCGGAGTCTTTCTTCGCCTCTCCCCTTGGGAGAGGTCGCACACAGTGCGGGTGAGGGGAGACGCGACAGCGCAAACAGGCGCGGTGCGCTTCCCCTCACCCGTGCTCCGCACGACCTCTCCCAAGGGGAGAGGTGAAGAAGGGCGACGCGCGCTTAACTTAGTACCATTCATGGTGGCGCTTCAGTCTCGAATCCCGATTGATTCGCCTGGTAGCGCAATGAAGCATCACCCCCACACTACTGCCGCTGGAACTCCCTGAAATGCCCGCTCCCCAAGGCGCGCCTGCCTGGGCCGGCGAACTGGCTACCGCCTATGAAAGCAGTGCGCATGGACAATTCATCCTGTACGGCAATGTTCACGATCGCATGGCGGTCGGCAATCGGCTGGTGAGCCTGGCCGGCTATCTGGAAACCGATCTGCTCGCCGCCTTTCAGGTCGTGCTCGCCTACGATCTTGGCAACGGTTTGACGATCGAACGCGGTGGCGAGTTCATCGAGAAATGGGGCGGTGCCAGCCTGGAGAAGTTGCCGCGCGAGCCGCTGCCGGCGATTCATTACATCAGCCGTTACCTGCGCTATCTCGGCAACCTGCGCACGCTGGGTCGCGACACGCCGGAGAACGTCGCGGTGATCTTGCGTGGTATCGATCATCTGGTACCGGCCGATGGGGCAGGCTTCGAGCACGGCAGTCTCACCAGCGTTCTGCGCGAATGGTCGTCCGAGGCGCCGTTTGCCGATCTGCCCTTTGTCAGCATCCTGATTGCCGACAACCTCAACGATGTCGAGCCGATGATTGCCTACAACGCGCATGCGGCGCGCATTCGAGTGCCCTTGCCCGATGCACCGACGCTGGAACGTGCGCTGACCTTGCTCAAGACGCAGCAGTCGAAGGCCTTCGCGACCGACGCGAATCTTTCGCAGCTGGCGGCAGCGCTGGTCGGCGTCACCGTGTCAGCCCTCGAAAGCCTGATCAAGATCCGCAACCACACCAATCAAACACTCGGTAGTACTGATCTCACTCGCATCAAGAAAGAGCTGGTCGAGCGCGATTCGGCCGGCCTGGTGGAGTTCATCGAGTCGAAGCGCACGCTGAACGATTACCACGGGCAGGACGCGTTGAAGCGCTGGCTGCGCCAGGACATTGCGCTGTGGCAGGCGGGCGATCTCAAAGCGCTGCCCATGGGTTACCTGTTGTGCGGCCCGGTCGGCACCGGCAAAACCTTCCTGGTCGAATGTCTCGCCGGCGAAGCAGGCGCACCGGTCGTCAAGCTCAAGAATTTTCGCGATCGCTGGGTCGGGTCGAGCGAAGGCAACCTGGAAAAGATTTTTCGCCTGGTGCGTGCGCTCGGCCGCTGCATGGTGTTCATCGATGAAGCAGACCAGACGCTGGGACGGCGCGACTCCGGTAGCGGCGACAGCGGCTTGTCGGGCCGGCTGTATTCGATGATCGCGCAGGAAATGGCCGACACGGCCAATCGCGGTCGCGTGCTGTGGCTGCTGGCCTCCTCGCGCCCCGATCTGATCGAGGTCGATTTGAAACGTCCGGGCCGCGTCGATGTGAAGGTACCGCTGCTGCCGACTGCGACACCGGCAGAAAGCGCGACGTTGATTGCCGCACTCGCAAAGCGTTACGGCCTGCAGCTCACCGATGCCGAAGTCAGCTCGCTCACGCCGCACATGCCGACGCTGGTCACGCCAGGCGCGGCCGAAGCCCTGGTCGTCAAGGCGTATCGTCACTCGCGCACACAGAGTACCAGCGCCGCAGCCGCCCTCGCCTCCTGCCTTGTCGATTATCAGAATCCGGTACCGCCGGATGTCATGGAATTCCAGATGCGCATCGCGATTCGCGAAGCCACCGACCTCGCCTTCGTGCCGCCTCAGTTCCGTGCTCTCGCGGAGCAACCGCCCACCACATGAGCGCACGTTCGTACGTTGCTGCTGCGTTCAATGCCCGCCCGTTCGGCATGCCGATTCCGCCGAACTGGTTCATGGTGGCAGCATTCGGCCTGCTGGGCGCGCTGGTCGATCCCGGTTTCTGGCTGATGGGCATTGGCGTCGAGGGCCTGTATCTGTGGGCGCTGTCGAGCAATCAGCGTTTTCGCGCGACCGTCGATGCCGATGGCGGCACCACAGCAACGCGCACCGACTGGAATGCCCGTTACGTGGCATTGAGCACCGGTCTCGACAACGAGTCGCGTGACTATCAGGCCTCGATCGAACAGCAGGCGGCGGAGATCGTCGGGTTGCTGACGCGCACCGGCGCCAATGCATCGCAGATGGCGGATGTTCGGCAGATGGCGTGGCTGCATCTGAAGCTGCTGGCGGCGCGCGCATCGTTCATTCAGGTGATCGCCTCCGCCGGTCGCGAGCACAAGGCGATGGACCAACAACAGCAACGCATTCGCGAACGCCTGGATCGCGGCGATTGCGACCCAGAACTCAAGCGCAGCCTGGAGCAGCAGCTCGAAGTGATTCAGTCGCGACGCACGGCACATGCCGATGCCGAGCGGCGGCGCGAACTGGTGGAGGCGGAACTCGAACGTCTGCGACAACAGGTATCGCTGGTGCGCGAGCAGGCCCTGCTTGCGACCGATGAGCACAGCGCAGCGCAGTCGTTGAATGCCGTCTCGGCCTCGCTGAACGAAGCGAATCGCTGGTTGAAGGATCAGCGTGAATTGTTCGCGGGACTGGATGATCTGACCGATGAAGCGCCGCCGGCGGATCTGCTCATGCCCAAAACCGGGCTGCGCGGCCGGCAGCGAGTATCGGAATGAATGACCACTTGGAAGAGCACTTCGGGAGCAAGCTCATGACCAACGTATCAGCACGAGGGGCAGGACGACGTGCAGCGCGCGGCTCGGCGGCCGGCAATATTCTGACTTTGCTGCTGCTACTCGGCCTGATTGGCCTCGGCGCCTATCTGTGGCTCGGCAAGAAACCGGCGGGCGATGCGGCCAGCAAGGGCAGCCAATCCACCTCGACGACTACCGCAACGACACAGGCGCCCGATGGCGAGGCACCGACGCCGATCGAACCCGTCGACGGCACGCCGGCACTCGAAGCCGCCGCAACCTACACGCCGAAAGACAACACGCTGCTAATCGACATCAGCGAGTACGCCGGCTACGGCGGTCTCATCGTTGCCAACGGCGGGATGGAGCCGAGCGCCGACTCGTATTTCAACAAGGAGTTCGGCTTCAAGGTCAAGATC
>JAIBJL010000460.1 GCA_020029545.1 Gammaproteobacteria bacterium | reverse complement strand
ACAAACTACCGGCCGCAGCGCAATCACCCTCCATCTGCGGCACCGATGCGGCCTGGTCAGGCTGTGGTCAGGTGGAGCCCTCACACTGGCGGCGCTTCATTGCCGCTCGTTAGAGCGCGTCCGACAAGGGGTATTGGTCATGGCGGTCTCCGTGCTTGCACTGCGTAAATGGCATCGTTGGCTCGGCTGGGCTGCGACGGTGTTTCTGCTGTCCGTCAGCATCACCGGAATCATCCTGCAGGGCCAGCACTTGTTCGGCGAAGAAGAAGCCGAAAAAGAACGGCTGCGGGACATGACTTCCACCTACACGGTGGGCGGTTCGCTAGCGGGCATGCAAGCGGAACTCGGCACAGCACAGGCCGTCGTGCGCGAGGTGGTTGGCAACGCGCCGCTTGATCGCGTGGTGTTCAACCTCAAGGGCGATCATCCTACTATCGTGTTGTCGATCGGGGGCGCCCGACCAAACCGATTTTTTGTCAACGCGACTACAGGGGCGATCGAACGTCGCGACGCATCGCAGGACGAGTCTTTCCTGCTGCGATTGCACACCGGCGAAGTGCTCGGCGATGGCGGCGTCGTGCTCGGGCTGCTGTGGGGCATCGCCATGCTCCTCATGATTCTGACCGGTCTATACATCTACCTGAAGATGCACCGCCCCAACAGCCAGGGACTCAAGCGCGTCTTCTGGATACTGCCCTTGTCTTTGATGATCGGGCGTTGGCCGCACGCACATGCCGAAGGGTTAACCGGACAGTATCTGGCGACCGGCAATGCCTCGACCATCTCCACGTCACTACCGTCGCTGAACAACCGGCTCACACTTAACTACGCGCCGTCACAGATCACTGGCGCTTTCGACGGCCGCGTCGAGCTATACAACGAACCGTCCTTTCATTCTATCGATCATCACCTCGTCAATGAACACAAGCGCGAGATACAGCTCAACTACACCTACCCGGTGTTCGACCATCTGGCGTTGATCGCCGGCTATCTTTACCACGAGAACCGAACCTTTCGGGACAACTACTACTGGGCAATCGCCGGCCTGAGTGTGAGCGGCGACGTCCTCGCTGACACACCGGCATCGATCAGCGTACTGGCCGAAAAGCGCAACCAGAGTGATCGGATTTTCTACGACTTCGCAGGCTCGATTGAACACAAGTTCCGCTCGCACTACGGCATCTTCGCCAGCGCGCATGTCTATCAGAACATGGGAGAGTTCGATCTCGAACCCACTGACAAGTGTGAGTACGAAGTGGGTGTCAATTGGTACCCCAATCCGCGGTACTACGCAGGCCTGTCTTACTTCAAACACACCCAGCGCGCCGATCCGTTTGATCGGTTCTCGCTCGTCAAAATCAAGGCTGGCATCAACTTCTAATTGACGGTGCTGTCATATGAGGCCCGTGATCGGCCTCAAGCGGCGACAAAACCGAAACTTCCACGACTCATGCTCGTCGACCCGCAAGAACGTGTGCGGCCAGCACTACCATCAGGGCGAGTACAACCGTCACGTGCGTGAGGCTTGACCACAAACTCCAAAATTCATCGGCCAGGTAATAAATACCCCAGCCCGAGACAATTGCCACTCCCCATGCCCACAGCAGCAAGATCCCGGTTAACCGGCTGCGCCGCTGGCGCAGGCCTTGTCGCGCGTGCTGCGGCAACAGCGCGCCGACAACGATCACGCTGACGAACGCCATGAAACCATGCATAGCAGCCCATCTGATTCGTCCGGCCGGCACCAGCGCCTCAGGCACTTCCATTTCGAGGCGCAACATGAGCATGCCTGGAATCAGCAATAGACCGCTGGCCGCAAGCAGACCGAAGCAGACCCATAGCGTTGGCAGAAACCATGTCGGGTAAGTCTTCACGCTGCGCTCGCTCGCACCGAATCCACGTCCTCGGCAACAACACAGCGACCGCCCAAATTGCTCAACAGTCGCTCGCGCATGGCGGGGCCTGCCAGGGCAGCAACTTTTGTCAGTGCGTCGGCTCGCCAGGCATGGTGGGAGAGAACGCTCCAGCGGCCCGACACTGGTTGCTGCGAATGCATGTCAATGATTTCTCCATCATGGCCAGCATCTGCCCTCGCACCAGCCTCCGAACTCGCTACTGAGCAGTCGTACAATTCGACTCGCACCGCGTTTCCGTTTTGCCCGACGCAAAGTACCGGCAACACGAGTTCTCCGAAGGCGCGCACATCACCACCCGCATTGATCCAGCCCGACTCCACGCCTTGTGCCCGCAGTGTAGAAACTGCCACATCCACCGCGTAGCCCTTGGCGATTCCATCCACGGTGATCCTTACCGGGCGGCGCAGGCAGGCGTGGGTGGCGGAGATTTCGATATCGTCTGCGTCGCCCACTGGCAGCACGCTGTCGCCCCCATGATCTGGTAGCCGACCGCGCGCAATCATTGCGCCGCCGACCGTGCAATTGAACAGCCCGCCGGTGGCTGCGGTCATGGCGCGCGCCAGCCGCAGCACGCGCAGTGCATGCACGGACATGCGGATGGGCTGGCCTTTCGATGCATTGAGCCGGGTCAGTTCGCTATGCGGATCATGAAAGCTCAGTGCGTCATGCACCTTTGCAATGGCTGCATACGCCGCCGCAAACGTCCGTTCGGCGCAATGGGTGCCAGCTGGGCGCTCAACCAAACCGATTTCGACAAAAGTACCCAGCAAGGGGCGCATCCGGCGCAGGGGCACGGCATCCGACTTTGGCATCATGGCCGCAAGGCAACCTGCTGCAATGCCAGCAAGCGCTTCACGCCGGTGGTGACATTCTTGCAAGACAGTGTCGCACCCGAGATGTTTTCAACATCCTTGCCGAGTATCAACGGTTCCTGCAACCGCTTGCCCACGAACTGTTTACGCCAAGTCTCGCCTCGGATCTGGGAGCCGTAAGTCTCCCGGTAGACGAGCACTTCGATGCCCATGACAGCACCCTGCGGCGAAAGCGCGGCTGCGTAGGTGATGAACTCGTGCTTGCCGACCACTTCGTCGACAATGAACCAGCCCAGCAGCACACCCTGCTGCTCGGCCCGCCACACCGCCTGACTTGCACTGCGCTGTCGCACACCACTCAGGCGTTTTATCTCATCGCGCTGCGCGTCAGTCAGCATCAGTGGCATTGCAACAAAGTGGTCAGCGCCTGGGAAAAGCACCTTTTGCGCCGCCGGTACCGCAAGGTACTCGGCAGCATAGACGCCAGTGGTTGCACTCATTGCGACCTGTAAAACGATCGCAGCAGGAACTAGTCGCATGAAGGTTGCGCTAACCGATCAGAACGGTCGGCCGAAAATCAGGCCGATGTGGTAGCGCTCATGCTCGTCCCAGTTCTTGCCGTTGATGATGCTGGGATTGCGACCTTCGCTTCCGCCGCCTTGGACCTGGAACAACAGACTGCCTGTGAACCACCACTTCTCGGCACCATAGTGCAGGCTTGGACCGAAGTAGGTACCGTACTGATACTGGCTGCCTACGCGGAAATCCGAGAATTTGAAGCTGGAACGCTTGTAACCCAGCTCATAGCCCTTGTCGTCAAAACCAGGGTTGCCGGCCTCATCAAACAATTGCGGATTGAGAAAGTCCGACTGGTAGCGGATCTCCGCGCCTGCGTACCAGTGCGGCGCGAATCGGTATGAAACGCCGAGCGCTGAATCCAGCGCGATTTCTTCTTCAAGGACGCCCGGTGAATGGCGGGTTTCAAATTCGACCTTGTTTGAGAAGGCGAATATCAACGTGTTGTCTAGAAAGTTCTTCTGCAGGT
>JAIBJL010000148.1 GCA_020029545.1 Gammaproteobacteria bacterium | reverse complement strand
TGGGCCTGGATCTCCCGGGCCGGACGCCTTTCCTACGGATTACCCATCATGGTTCATCTATGGCTCAGAGGCGCAGTTCGTGCAGGCGATGAACACAGATGCGCAGGAATACAGCGGCGTGAGGCCTAGCCCACCCCAGTCGTTGCACCCTACGTGCACTCCCGGTTTTCTCCATAGGGGGCTTCCATGCCGGCGTTCTAATTGCAGACGCCTGCTTCGTCAGGCGCACTGGTCCATGGGAAAGGATTCAGAAACACTTGGAGCGTCCGTCTCGCTTTAGATCAACCAGTCCGACAGGCTGCTAGCGGCGCAGTGCCGCTGCATCGCGCGCCAACGATTCGATCGCTGCCCAATCTCCTTTGAGCAGGCTGTCAGCCGGCGCAACCCAGGAGCCGCCGACGCAGGCCACATTCTTCAGCGCTAGAAATTCCGGCGCCGTCGCCCGCGAGATCCCGCCCGTCGGGCAAAACATGACTTCGGGGAAGGGCGCTCCCAGCGCCTTGAGCATGCCGATGCCGCCTGCCTGCTGCGCCGGGAACAGCTTGAAGGTATCGAAGCCCCAGCCGAGTCCTGCGATCAATTCGCTCGGCGTCATGATCCCCGGTAATAAAGGAAACGTCGCGGACTTTGCCGCGTGGGCCAGCGCCTCAGTCAATCCCGGGCTGACGCCGAATTGCGCCCCCGCCGCACCCGCTAGTACGAAATCCTCCGGTTTCGCCAAGGTGCCGACGCCAACCACAGCGTCCGGTACGGCTTTGCGAATCGCTTCGATGGACGGCAAGCCGGCCGGGGTTCGCAGCGTGACCTCAAGGACCCGCAGACCGCCCGCACACAAGGCGCGCGCCAGTGGCACGGCGTGGTCGAGTTTTTCGATCGTGAGCACCGGGATGACGGGAGCCAGGGCAAGCAGATCGCGAATGGACATGATGGGGACCGTGAGTGAGTTGAAGAAGATTCATCTGCCGCTACTGGGAGTCATGAATGCAGCAGTGAGTTGGCACAGGCCATCGCGCCCGCCTCGGCGTCGCCGGCGGCCATGCGAAACGTCGCGAACAGTTCGCGGCCGACGCCGCGGTCATTGCGCCGCAGATCCGGGGTCGGCGAAGCGCGGCACTGCAACTCGGCCGCATTCACCCGGACTTCGAGAGTGCCGTCGTAACTGTCGAGTCGAATCACATCGCCACTGCGTACTTTGGCGAGCGGACCATCGTTCAGGCATTCCGGTGTAACGTGAATGGCGGCGGGCACGGCGCCGGAAGCGCCGGACATGCGACCGTCGGTCACCAGCGCCACTTTGAAGCCTTTGCTCTGCAAGGAAGACAGTGTCGGTGTGAGCTGATGCAGCTCGGGCATGCCATTCGCGCGCGGCCCCTGATAGCGAACGACGACGACACAGTCACGTGCAAGAGAGCCCGCTTTGAATGCGGCGATCACCTCTTCCTGATTGTCGAACACCAGCGCGGGCGCTTCGACGACCCGATGTTGTGGCTGCACCGCGGAGGTCTTGATCACCGATCGCCCGAGATTGCCGCGCAACAGCTTCAATCCGCCGTCAGGGCCGAATGGATTGTCCACCGGCCGCAGCACCTCCAGATCGCCGCTGACGGGCGGTGCTGGACGCCAGGCCAGTCCCTCCGGTGACAGCCATGGCTCCTGGGTGTAGCCGTCCATCCCTGGGCCCGTGACAGTCATCAGGTCGCCGTGCAGGAGTCCGGCGCTCAATAGTTCGCGAATCAGAAAGCCTACGCCGCCGGCGGCGTGGAAGTGATTCACATCCGCCGCACCGTTCGGATAGATACGCGCCAGCAACGGCACGATATCCGACAGTTCGCTGAAGTCGTTCCAGTCGATGTGGATGCCGGCGACGCGCGCGATCGCAATCAGATGAATCGTGTGATTGGTGGAACCGCCCGTCGCCAGCAGGCCGACGATGGCATTCACAATGGCGCGCTCATCGACGCTGCGGCCCAGCGGCAGATAGCTGTCGCCGAGCGCGGTAATGCGCGCAGCCCGACGTGCAGCGGCACTGGTCAGGGCGTCGCGCAGCGGCGTATTCGGGTGCACGAACGCCGCGCCGGGCAGATGCAGGCCCATCACTTCCATCATCACCTGGTTGCTGTTCGCCGTGCCGTAGAAGGTGCAGGTACCGGCGCCGTGATAACTCTGGGCTTCCGACTCGAGCAACGCATCGCGACCGACCTTGCCTTCGGCATGCAACTGGCGGATGCGTGCCTTCTCCTTGTTAGGGATACCCGAGGTCATCGGGCCGCCGGGCACCATGATGGTCGGCAGATGGCCGAAAGCGAGTGCACCCATGAGCAGCCCCGGCACGATTTTGTCGCAGATGCCAAGGCACAACGCCGCGTCGAACATGTTGTGCGACAGCGCGACCGCGGTGGACATCGCAATCACATCGCGACTGAACAGCGACAGTTCCATGCCGGGTTGTCCCTGCGTAACGCCGTCGCACATGGCCGGCGTGCCGCCCGCAAACTGTGCAACCGCCCCCGCTTCGCGCGCGGCCAATTTGATGAGTTCCGGATAATGCTCGAACGGCTGATGGGCCGACAGCATGTCGTTGTAGCTCGATACGATGGCAAGATTCGGCCAGCGCATCTGCTTCAGCGTCTGCCGGTCGCCTGGCTCGGACGCTGCAACGCCGTGCGCAAGATTGGTACACGACAGCGAGCCGCGCCCCGGCGCCGACTGCCGTGCCACGTCGATCTGTTCGAGATAGGCCGCGCGACTGCCCGCGCTCCGCTCGCGAATCCGCTCGGTAACGACGCGTACGCGCTGGTGCAAGAGTCCTGAAGTACTGTTCACGGGTATCCTCGAAGTATGGGGACGCTGCCGCCGCGTCCCGAGCCTCAGGGGGCCTCGGTCATGGCCCCAAATATGCAGAGATATGCAACCAGATATGCAAGTTCCATGTCGTGCAGTGTGCGCCTGTCTGATGTCGGTTGGGTGATGTCGCCTGTGTGACGTCGCCTGTGTGACGTCGATTGGGTGATCGTTGCGGCGATCACGAATGTATCGCGGAAAGTCGTCTCGTGTGGCGCACCTGCCTGAAATTCCATACCGCATAAGCCGCAAAGCGTTTGCCCGATGCGAAGCAGGACTGTAATTTAGGGTGTGATTGCTCAATCTGCAGGAATTTCATGAAGGCACTTCCGACGTTCGATCTGGTGTTGTTCGGTGGCACCGGTGATCTGGCCATGCGCAAGTTGCTGCCCGCCTTGTTCCGTCGTCACATCGCGGGGGAAATCTCGACGGATTCGAGCATTATCGGTGTGGCGCGGTCGGACTTGTCGCGCGAGGAGTACCTGGGGCAGGTGGAGACCACCTGTCGTTCGCACTTGAAGCAGGACTTCGACGAGGCGCGCTGGGCCGAGTTTGCGCCCAAGATCCGCTATCAGAAGGTGGATGCGCATGCCGATCAGGATTTCCAGGCACTGGCGCAAAGCCTGCTGGGCCGTGATTCGTATGTGCGGGTGTTCTTCCTGTCCACGGCGCCCGATCTGTTCACTGCGATCTGTGAGGGTCTGGCGAAGCATCGCCTCAATACCCCGATTTCGCGAGTCGTCCTGGAAAAGCCGCTCGGGCACGATCGCGCCTCGGCGAACGCGATCAACGAATCGGTGGGCGCGATCTTCACAGAAGATCGCGTGTTTCGCATCGATCACTATCTGGGCAAGGAGACGGTGCAGAATCTGCTGGCATTGCGGTTCGGCAACATGCTGTTCGAGCCTTTGTGGGGCCGCGGCCGGATCCAGAATGTGCAGATCACGGTTGCCGAGGATCTCGGCGTCGAACGACGTGCCGAGTTCTACGATCGGACCGGCGCTCTGCGCGACATGGTGCAGAACCATCTGCTGCAGTTGCTATGCATTATCGCGATGGAACCGCCTGCCTCCAGCGATCCCGCGGCGATGCGCGATGAGAAGCGCAAGGTACTGCGGGCGCTGAAGCCGCTCGCGGGGCGCGATGTGCTGTCGAAAACCGTGCGCGGGCAATACAAGGCCGGCGCCTCGAACGGCGAACCGGTGGTCGGTTATCTGCAGGAAAAGGGGGTGCCCGCGTCGAGCACAACGGAAACTTTCGTGGCGCTGAAGGCCGAGATCGATTCATGGCGCTGGGCCGGGGTGCCGTTTTACCTGCGCACCGGCAAGCGGATGCAGGAACGCCTGTCGGAAATCGTCATCACTTTTGAAGACGTGCCGGTCGCCATCTATGAACGGCCAGACGATGCGCGGGCCTGGAACCGGTTGATCATTCAGTTGCAGCCGGAAGAAAGCATCAATCTGGGCGTGCTGGCCAAGAGTCCCGGCGCTGGCATGCGCTTGAAGCCTGTCGATCTGAGCCTCGACTTCAGCGAGACCTTCCCCGAGCGGCAGCTGGATGCCTACGAGCGACTGCTGACCGATGTCATCAAGGGCAATCTGATGCTGTTCATGCGGCGCGACGAACTGGATGCCGCCTGGCAGTGGATCGATCCGATCCGTGAAGCCTGGGAGCAGCACGATGAACGTCCCAAATCGTACACGGCCGGCAGCTGGGGTCCGGCTGCGGCAAGTTCGATGATCTCGCGCGATGGGTTCTCCTGGAGCAACGAGCTTTAGCCCCCCGGCGAGTTTCCTCACCTCTTTCGGCGCACTTCGCGACAGCCTCGCCTGCACGTTGTTGTGGCATCATCGCGCCAACGGGTGAGGCAGCTTGCCGGCATCCTCAGGTAAGCGCCGCGTAGCAGCATTCGTTCCGCAAGCATTTCACCAACATTCATCCATGACTTCCCGCTGGGTTCACGAGCACCGGTTTCCAGATGCCACCGCATTGGCACATGCGCTCGCCGGCGAAGTCAAAGTCGACCTGGAAGAAGCGGTCGATGTCCGTGGCTCTGCCAGTCTGGTGGTGTCCGGCGGTACGACACCGAAGCGACTATTCGCTTCGTTGAGTGGCGAAACGTTGCCTTGGGACAAAGTCTGGGTGACGCTTGCGGATGAGCGCTGGGTCGAGACTGCCGATCCGGCCAGCAATGAACGGCTGGTTCGGGAGCATTTGTTGCTGAATGCCGCTGCGGCCGCGCACTTCGTCGGGCTGAAGAATCCCGCGCCGACCCCGGAAGCCGGCGCCGATTGGGCCTGCCGCGCACTGACGCGCGTGCCGCACCCGTACGATGTGGTGATGCTGGGAATGGGCCTTGATGGACACACGGCATCGTTGTTTCCCGGCTCGCTCGCGCTGGCCCGGGCACTCGATCCGACGACTGCTCCCGGCTGCGTCGCGATCAATGCGCTGACCGCGCCGCATGCGCGAGTCAGCCTGAATTTATCGGCACTTCTCGATGCGCGGCGCATTGTGTTGCATATCGAGGGCGAGGCGAAATGGCAGGTCTATCAGCGCGCGCGCGCGGCGGGTTCGCTGGCGGAAATGCCGGTGCGCGCCATCCTGCAGCAGAAAGAGGTCCCGGTCGATGTCTATTGGAGCCCGTGAACAACCGCGACTGGTCGCCGATATCGGTGGCACGAATGCACGCTTCGCCCTGCTCGACGGCGTCGATCCGCGCGACGAATGCGTACTGCCTTGCGCCAAGTATCCACGCCTGGTCGATGCGATCGAACATTACCTGCAGCAGGTCGGTGCCACCGACAGCCGCTCGCGCCCTGTAGAAGGCGCGGTCGCCATCGCCGGCCCGATCGTCGGCGACCACATCCGCATGACCAATCACGTGTGGGAGTTCTCCGCTGCCGCAACGCGTCGTGAGCTGCGCTTCGAGCGGCTGATTTTCCTCAACGACTTCACCGCACTGGCGCATGCCGTACGCCATTTGCCGGCGGACGAACTGGAGTCGATCGGTGGCGGCCGAGCCGTGGCCGGGGCGCCGATTGCCGTGCTGGGACCGGGCACGGGCTTGGGCGTATCGGGGCTGATTCCCGCAGCCGAACACTGGATACCGCTGCAGGGCGAGGGAGGGCACGTGACGCTGTCCGTGCGGACCGAGCGGGAGATCGCCATGCTGACGCAACTGCACAAGCGCTTCTCGCATGTGTCGGCCGAGCGCGTCCTATCCGGGCCGGGCCTGGTGAATCTGTATCAGGCCTTGTGCGGCGTCGACAATGTGGTCCCCGATGCGCTGGAACCTGCCGACATTACCCGTCGTGCACTCGCTGGATCGTGTCGCTTGAGCCTTGAGACCGTCGGTATGTTCTGTGCCCTGCTCGGCACGATGGCCGGCAACCTGGTGCTGACACTCGGCGCCGTCGGCGGCCTGTATCTCGGCGGCGGCATCATTCCGCAACTGGGCAGGCTGTTCAACGGCTCGCACTTTCGCGATCGCTTCGAGGACAAGGGACGTTACGCCGATTACCTGGGCGATGTGCCGGTGCACCTGATCCGCACGCCGTTGCCGGCCTTCATCGGGCTCGTTCATGCGTTTTCCGGACCGGGACCGAAGCTTGAGGCAGCCTGAAACGTGAGCGGTGAGTGGCGAGTCGTGAGTGGTCAGAATCGGAGTCTGATCCTTTCGGCATCCAGGTCTTGCCATTCACTACTCACGACTCACCATCTTCTGGCCTGGCACACTCATTGCACTTGCCGAATGAACCTGAACCCTAAGGATTATTCACTGTGCGCGTTCTCGTTATCGCTGAGTCGACGGATCACGCTGGCGTGCTGTGCAAGGGATTGTTGTTGGCGGGACATGAACCGGCGGAGGTGGCCGCACCGGATTGCGCGCTGCTTCCGGCAGTAGCGCGTACGCGACCGGATGCCATCCTGTTGCAGGCGCAGTCGCCGGCGCTCGACCTGCTCGATCGGATCATCGATGCGATGGGCGAAGCGCAGCTGCCGCTGATTATCTTTTCCGGCGATGGTTCCGAAGAGACCATCGGACGCGCTGTCCGGGCCGGGGCGGCTTCCTATGTAGTCAACGGGATAGAGGCGGAACGCGTGCCCGCCATCATCAACGTGGCGCGTGCGCGCTTCGCCGTATTGAACGAACTGCGCGATGAGCTGGGCATGGCGCAGCAGAAACTCGCGGAACGCAAGTTCGTCGAACGGGCCAAGGGCCTGCTGATGAAGGCACGCGGACTCAGCGAGGATGAGGCATACCACGCGCTGCGTCGCATGGCGATGGAGCGCAATCGCCGCATGGGCGAGGTGGCGCGGTCGGTGATCGAGATGGCCGAATTGCTCAATTAGTCGATCGTTTGCGGCGATCCCCGGCGGCGAGTCGCGATCTCAAGCCGGTCCCGACCTGACTGATCCTGGTGCGCGGCGTGCTGCTGCGCGCACCGGGGCAGCGCAGCGCAGCTCAGAAGTCCCGCGCGCGCTGTTCGACGCGGCGATAGTCGGATTCGGCTCGGCCGTATTCGCGTTCCAGGTCGCGCAATCGATAGATCAATTGGTCGCGTTCATAATCGCTCAATGGCGGGTCCTTCTGTCGCAGACGCGACTGCACGCGTTGCACTTCGGATCGCAACTGATCCATATGGCCTTTCAGGTCGTGCAGATCGCGGCCAATTTGGTACCCGCGCATGAATCCAGGCTCCAGATCCAGCGGACATACGCCGCTGTACGAGCTACCCTGCTCGCCGACGCGCACGCCATTGCGCGGCGTGCAGAATTCTTCCAGACCGCGATTGCGACCTTCCTCATAAAGGTCGACGTCGGGCGAAATGCCGATCTTGCTGCAAGCCTCGCTGTGTTTTGCAACGCGCCCGCTGGGGTAGCCGCGGGTACCGTCGATGTAGCCAACGGATTCCCAGTCCGCGGTGCGGCACTCGTCTTCCGATAGCGAAGCGCAGCCGCCGAGTGCCACCAGGCAAAGCACGCAGAGGTATTTCATGATGCGATTTGAATCGTCACCGGCTGAACAGCAGCTGCCCAAGACGAAGTGACCATGCCGTGCACTGTTGACTTATCATCCAGAATCCAGACTCGTCAGTGGTCCATTAGCATGCTGCCGCCCCGAGGCATGAAAGCAACCGTCTGACCATTCACCAATCACTATTCTTGCTACAGTCGTACCTGGCTGCTCACTTCCAGCAAGCGATGCGGCGGCACCCCGAAGTGAATCGCCGCGAGCTGGCTGTTACGTCCCATGAGCGCAAACAAGCGCTTGCGCCACAACGGCATGCCCGAGCCGGTCGCAAACACCGGATTCTCGCGGCCGACGACATAGACCGTCTGTTCGGGCTCGTACGCCACGCCTTTTTCATCGGCGCTGTGCAAAGCGGCAACGACGTTCGGTTGTTCCATGAATCCGTAGCGTGCCGTGATGCGGCACAGGCCGGGTCCGAGCTGTTGCACTTCGATGCGCGATTCAGGCGCCACGAACGGGACTTCCGGACGCACGAACGTCAGCAGAATATTGCGTTCGTGCAGCACGCGATTGAAGCGCAGGTTGTTGAGCAATGCGCGGGGAATACCGCCGGCTTCGCTGGCGAGATAAATCGCGGTACCCGGCACGCGCAGGGGAGGGTCCTTCTCGATCATCGCAACGAAATCGCGTAACGGCATCTGCTCCTTGGAGATAACCCAGTTCAGCGTCCGGCGTCCTTCCTGCCAGGTGGTCATCAGGACATAGACCAGCGCCGCCGCCGCAATCGGCAGCCAGCCACCGTCGATGAACTTCAAGGCATTCGACGCGAGAAACACGAAATCCAGAATGCCGATCAAGCAGAGCGTTGCGATTTTCCAACCGGACTGCGGCGCATTCGTGAATCGCAACAGCAATACCACCAGTACGCCGTCGATCAGCATGGTGCTGGAAATGGCGATGCCATAGGCACCCGCCAACGCTTGCGAGGATTGAAAGCCGATGACCAATGCGACCGTGCCGATACACAACAGCCAGTTCACCGTCGGCACGTATACCTGGCCGATTTCTGATTCGGACGAATGCATCACCCGCAATCGCGGCAGATAGCCCAGGTTCAACGCCTGGCGCGTCACCGAGAACACCCCGGAGATCACCGCTTGCGAAGCAATGACTGCCGCGGCCAGCGCGAGCAGGATCAGTGGACCCAGCGCCCAGGTCGGCGCCAGGAAAGAGAAGGGATTCACGATGGCGGCCGGCGTGTGCATGAGCACGGCGCCCTGCCCAAGATAGTTCAGCATCAATGCCGGCACTGCGATGCAGAACCAGCCGCGCTGAATCGGGCGGCGGCCGAAATGTCCCATGTCCGCATACAGCGCCTCGCCGCCCGTTACGGCCAGAAACACCGACGACATCACGATGAAACTGGCGATGCCGTTCGCGTGCAGAAAACGCAATGCATAGAGAGGGTTCACCGCATACAGGACATCGGGATACACGACGATCCAGCGCAGACCGAGCACGGCCAGTACCGAGAACCACACCAGCATGATCGGGCCGAATGCGCGGCCCATGGCGCCCGTGCCATGCTTTTGCGCCGAGAACAATGCGAGCAGGATGATGACGGCGACCGGCACAATGAAATGATTGAATTGCGGGGCGGCGACCGAGACGATTTCCAGGGCGCCAAGAATCGAGACCGGCGGCGTGATGAAGCCGTCGCCGAAGAACAGCGCCGCGCCGAACAGCCCTACAGCACTGATCGGACCCCAGAACTTCACGTTGCGTGTGGCCGCGAGCAACAGAGTGCTGAGTGCCAGTACGCCACCTTCGCCGCGATTGTCGGATTTCATGATGATGCCGACGTACTTGATCGAAATGACCAGCGTCAGCGACCACAGCAGGACCGACAACAGGCCGATCACATTGTCTGGACTGACGACAATTCCGTGCTTGGGGTCGAAGCATTCGCGAAAGGCGTACAACGGACTGGTGCCGATGTCGCCGAACACCACGCCGAGGGCGGACAGGACGAGCTTGCGCTCAGCGGAAGGATGGGCTCCGGCTGCCGTGCCTGGCGAGGTCATGCGTTGAATTTGTTGCTATTCGTGACAGCGAGCGGGCGCTCGATTTCAGGGGTGCAGTCTAGCAGGGAACTGCTGGTCGATTGTGGAGCTGCCGAATCGCGGAGCCAATCGGCGGCAGCCGCCCCGCCTCATGTCGCCTCGCGAGTCAGTTCGACCAGGCGCTTGCGTGCCCGATGCAGCAGGGCCTTCACGGTGCCGAGCGGCAACCCCAGGCTCAGTGCCGTCTGCTCGTAAGACTGGTCTTCCATATAGAACAAAGTCACCGCCTGTCGATAACGCTCCGGCAACTGCCCCAGCAGCTGGCCGACGCTGACCGTCGCCGAATCGTCCGAGTCCGTCGCAACCAGTCCGGCCACTTCGACGTGGTATTGCTCATCGTCGTCGATCGACACCTGCGTGCGTCTTTTACGCAGCTCCGACAGGCAGCCATTCCTGGCGACAGCATAAATCCAGGTGGATAACGCCGACTGCCCGGCAAATCCCGGTAGCGCCTTCCAGACTCGAATCAGCGAGTCATGGGTCGCATCCTCCGCCCAGGCGCGATCGCGTAACATGCTGAAGCTCAATCGAAAAATCTTGTCCTTGTAACGGGGCACCAGCAACTCGAACGCCGCACGATGTGCGCGCGCCTGAAGACGATCATGGATGTCGGCATCGGCCGACGTAGGCGCCACAGACGTCATTGCGGAGTGG
>JAIBJL010000459.1 GCA_020029545.1 Gammaproteobacteria bacterium | reverse complement strand
GCCCAGGCGATGCAGATATACGGACATCTGGCGCGAATCGTCGCCGCTGCCATCGGCGCGCTGCGGATAACGCGAGTAGTACATCGCCCGAGAGTCCGCTGTCCACGCAACATCGCGAAACTTCATGAATCGCAACACGTCAGGCAGATCCTGACCGCTGACGACATCGCGAATGTGCCAGGTGCGCCAATCGGTGCCACCATCCGACAGGCTATAAGCCAGTAGCCTGCCATCAGGGCTCGGTACGAATTCTCCCAGCGCAACGGTCGCATCCTTGCTCATCGCATTGGGATCGAGAAGTACGCGTGCCTGCCCTTCCAGGGTATCTGCCACATACAGCACGCTCTGATCCTGCAGACCATCGTTACGCAGATAGAAATAGCGCCCGCCTCGCTTCACGGGCACGTCGTATCGTTCGTAGTTCCATAGCTCGGTCAGCCGCTGTTTGATCACGCCGCGTGCCGGGATGGATTCGAGAAACGGCTGCGACAACGCATTCTGCGCCTCCACCCAGCGTGCCGTTGCGGGACTGCCGATAGCTTCGAAACCACGATACGGATCGGCGACACGCACTCCATGATAGGTGTCGACCTGCGTCGAGGGATCAACGGATGGATAGGCAAGGGTCGGCATGGATTTCGATTTATCCATCTGACTGGTGCTGCAACTCGCGAGCAACAGGAGCGCGTACACCAGGCACCAACGAATCATCGATCCCTCCGGTCTATCGATTGCCGCTCTGGTGTTGCCGACATGCAAGTCACCTTGCGTCGACACCCTATCGACGTCGGCTGGCATCGCGGAGGGCAGGTCGGGAACACACCAGCCGTGCCTTGAGCCGCGTGTGCCGATGCTTAAGCCAGATCGAAGACCAGCACTTCCGCATCGCGGCCTTGAGCGATCGTCACCTCGCGCTCGCCGGTGAGCTTGGCGGCATCGCCCGCGGCCAGCAGCTGGCCGCTCACCCGTGCTGCGCCACGCGCGATGTGCACATAGGCGCGCCGCCCTGCGGGAATCGCCAAGGTGGCCTGTTCATCGCCGTCGAACAGGCCCGCGTAGACCGAGACATCGGCCGTAATATGAACCGAGCCTTCGCGGCCGTCACTCGAAACGACCAGGCGCAGCCGCCCGCGTTTCTCGGCCGCGGTGAAATACTTTTCTTCATAGCCGGGCGCAATGCCCCGCGCGCTCGGCAGTATCCATATCTGCAGGAAGTGGGTCTCCCGATCCGCACTGTGGTTGTACTCGCTGTGCATCACGCCCGTGCCGGCGCTCATGCGCTGCACATGGCCGGGACGGATAGCCGAGCCGTTGCCCATGTTGTCGCGGTGCGCCAGCTCACCCTCCAGCACGTAGCTGATAATCTCCATGTCGCGGTGACCGTGCGTGCCGAAGCCCTGCCCCGGCGCCACCCGATCCTCGTTGATCACACGCAGGTCGCCAAACTGCATGTGCCGTGGATCGTGGTAGTCCGCGAACGAAAAGCTGTGAAAACTCTTCAGCCAGCCGTGATCGCCATAGCCGCGATCCTTGCCAAGTCGCAGTTCAATCATGGGCGTCGCCTCTGTCATTTCGATTGTGGGGCCGGGTATACAATCCCGGCGAATGGTGCTGCATGTTACGCGAGGAAAGACATGACGACGAAACACAAATTAGGTGCCAACGTGGCCGGACGCGGCTACGAGGACAGGGACTTCCCGGTGCTGGTCGTGGAACTGGCCAAGGCCGCCGGCTTGGAGATGAAGCCCGAGAACGTGACGGTCTCCGACGGTTTATCGGAGTAGCGCATGACCCAGAAGCTCATCAAGGGCGCCACGCTTGTCACGATGGATCCGCGGCTGGGCGATCTCGCCGGCGACCTGCTCGTCGACGGCACGACGATCAAGCAGATCGGCCGCTCGATCAGCGCTCCCCACGCCGAGCAGATCGACGGCGCCGGCCGCATCGTCATCCCCGGTCTCGTCAACGCGCACATGCACACTTGGCAGACGGGGCTGCGCGGCGTGGCGAGCAACTGGACGCTCCTGGAGTACTTCCACCACATGCACGCGGGCCTGGCGACCAAGTTCAGGCCTGACGACCTCTACATCGCCACGCTGCTGGGCGCGCTGAACCAGATCAATTGCGGTACCACCACGCTTGGCGACTGGTGCCACAACAATCCCACGCCCGATCACACCGACCGCGCTATCGACGGTCTGTTCGACTCGGGCATTCGCGCGATGTTTTTCCACGGCTCGCCCAAGCCCGATCCGAAACCCGGGCAGAAGCCCTTCTGGGAAGTGCCGCATCCCCGCAGCGAAGTCGAACGGCTCACGCGGTCGCGCTTGGCGAGCCGGGATCAGCTGGTGACACTCGGCCTGGCGATTCTCGGTCCGCACTATTCGACCTACGAAGTTGCCGTCGACGACTTCAAGCTCGCGCGCGAATTCGACTTGATCGCGAGCATGCACTGCGCCGGCGGCGAGGCGCGCACCCCCGATGGTTGGGACCGCTTGCGCAAGGACGGACTGCTCGGGGACAACAACAACATCGTCCACGGCCAGACCTTGTCCGACGAGCAGCTGAAATTCATGCTCGGGCAGGGCGTGACGTTCTCGCTTACACCTGATTCGGAGATGCTGCACGGTCACGGATTCGCCATCACCGGCCGATTGCGCAAGCTGGGTGCGAAGCCTTCGTTAGGCGTCGATCTGGAATCGGCAGTAGCGGGCGACATGTTCAATGTGGCGCGCGGTGCGTTCGAAAGCCAGCGCGCACTCGACAACGACGAGTCGCGGCGCACTCAGGGCAAGCTGCCGGCCACCGGCTCGATCCACTGCCGCGAAGCACTGGAGTGGGTGACGATCGAAGGCGCGAAGATGCTCAAGATGGACGATCGTATCGGTTCGCTCACGCCGGGCAAGCAGGCCGATCTGGTAGTGATCGATGCGCAGGCGCTCAACATGTGGCCGGTGCATGACCCGGTGAGCAGCGTGGTATTGCAGACCAGTCTGGCCAACATCGAGCACGTGCTGATCGGCGGCGAATTCAAGAAGCGCGATTTCAAGCTGCTCTATTCGCGTCTGGCCGAACGCAAGCAGCAGCTATTCGAATCGGGACACCGCATTCTGACGGAGATGGGGTTGGCCAAAGCGGCGGAACGATTCGAAGGATAGCCCATCGGCCCCGGTCGCAAATGCAATCGCGCAGTCCGGCCGGGTATCTGCATCCATCCGGTTAGCGGTACTATTCTTTACGCGAAAAACACCGCGCGTTAGGGCTGCGCGCAACCACTGTAATCAGGTCAACATTCATGAACAAAAGCGACCGCGTCCGACAACTCGAAGCACAACGATGTGCCGCCATGATGGCCGGTGACGTCGAAACCATTGCGGCAATGCTCGATCCCGAGCTTGTCTATGTGCATTCGAGCGGCCTTCGCGACAGCCGCGACGCTTATCTGCAGGCGTTGCGCGAAGGCTTGTACATATACGAAAACATCGAGATCAAGAATTCCGCATGCATCGAAACCGCCGACACGGTCATCGTGTCCTCTGACGCTCGCCTGACGCTGCGGCGAAAGGGTCAACCCAGCGCGGTGACCAGGGAGATGATGGTCTTGTCGGTGTGGAGAGCATCCGGCAACGACTGGCGACTGCTGGCGCTGCAGGCCACTGCCGTCAGCTGAACTTAAAACTCAATACGTCGACTTCTGCATCGACCTCGGAGTTTCAAAGTCGCTCGCGAACCCTAGCAGCCTGTCGGACTGAAGGTTGATCTACTGCGGCGGTGTCAGCTGGGTCCATTTTTCCGATCCTC
>JAIBJL010000458.1 GCA_020029545.1 Gammaproteobacteria bacterium | reverse complement strand
GTACTGCCCGCGCCCGGCTTTCTCGAGGCCCTGCGCGATCTCACGCGCCACCACGGCACACTGCTGGTATTCGACGAAACGCACACCATCAGCACCGGCCTGGGCGGCTGGACGCGGACCTTCGGTCCGCGACCGGACATGCTGGTGCTCGGCAAACCGGTCGCCGGCGGCCTGCCCTGCGCCGTCTACGGTTTCACCGCCGAACTGGCGGAACGCATGCGCCGCGCCAAGGCCGCGGTCCCACCCGGCCACTCCGGCATCGGCACCACACTGTCGGGCAACATGCTGGGCCTCGCAGCGCTGCGCGCCAATCTCGCGGAGGTGATGACCGAAGCGGCTTATGCGACCATGCTGCCGCGTGCCGAGCGGCTGGCGCAGGGACTGCGCGAAATCATCGCGCGGCATCGCCTGCCCTGGTGCGTGACGCAGATCGGCGCCCGCTGCGAATTCCAGTTCTGCGCCGAGGCGCCGCGCAACGGCAGCGAAGCCGGCGCCGCCGAAGATCATGAACTGTCGCAGGCAATTCATCTCGCGCTGCTCAACCGCGGCGTGATGATCACGCCCTTCCACAACATGATGCTGGTGTGCCCGGCGACCGGCGACGACGACATCGCCCGCCTGCTTGCGGCATTCGACGAATGCCTCACGCAACTCGCTGCCTGAAGCCGATCGCCGTCATCCAGAACGCCCGCAACGACGGTCCCGGCCACCTCGGCGATTTCCTGTCGGCGCAGTCGGTCTCGATGCGCGTGTTCCACGTCTGCGAGGGCGACGCGCTGCCGCGCACGCTCGACGAATTCAGCGGACTGTGCATACTCGGCGGGCCGATGAGCGTCAATGACGACCTGCCCTTCCTGCGCGAAACCGAGGCATTGATCCGCGCCGCGATGCGCGACGACGTGCCGGTGCTCGGCCATTGCCTGGGCGGCCAGTTGATGGCGACGGCGCTGGGCGGCATGGTGACGCGTGCGGCGCAACCGGAGATCGGCTGGATCGACATCACCACGCGTCCGCAATCCGCTGCCAGGGAGTGGTTCGGCCACGATGCCTTCAGCATCTTCCACTGGCATGCCGACACTTTTTCGATGCCGGCGGGTGCGCAGCACCTGGCCACCAGCGGCACGTGCGAAAATCAGGCCTTCGCCTGCGGCGCGCTGCACCTAGCCATGCAGTTCCACTGCGAGATCACGGCCGACAAGATCGACGACTGGATCGACAGCGAGGCCGGTCGCGCCGAGATTGCGGCCAACGCCGTCGCAAGCGTCCAGACGCCGGAACGGATACGCCGCCTTACGCCCAGCCGTATCGCCGCCAGCCTCGCGACGGCGGAACACATCTACCGGCGCTGGATGCGCAAGCTGCGCCTCTGACGCCCCAACCCCGAGGAATCGACCATGCGGGTCAACCACTGGATCGACGGCAGGATCACCGATCAATCCGATGCGCGCCGCTCGCCGGTGTACAACCCGGCCACGGGAGAAGTCACGGGCTCGGTCGCTCTCGCCACGAGCGAGGTCGTGGACCAGGCGGTTGCCGCCGCGCAGCGGGCCTTTCCCGAATGGGCCGCCACCAGCCCGTTGCGCCGCGCGCGCGTGATGTTCCGCTTCAAGCAATTGATCGAGGACAACCACGACCGGCTGGCCGAGTGCATCACGCGCGAGCACGGCAAGTTATTCACCGACGCCAGGGGCGAGGTGACGCGCGGGCTGGAAGTCGTCGAGTACGCGTGCGGCATACCGGGGGTGCTGAAGGGCGAATACACCGAGCAGATCGCCGGGGGCATCGACGCGTGAACCACGCGCCAACCGCTCGGCGTGTGCGCCGGCATCACGCTGTTCAACTTCCCGGCGATGGTGCCGATGTGGATGTTCCCGATGGCTATCGCCTGCGGCAACAGCTTCGTGCTCAAGCCTTCGGGAGCGGGACGAAGCGGTACTTACTGCCCTTGGCGTCGCGGATGTGTACGCGGCTTCGTGCGGCATCGATGTCGCCGACTTGCAGCCGCAAGCCTTCACCCAGACGCGATCCCAAACTGTACAGGGTGAAGAAGAACACCCGGTAGCTCAGAACGCGGGTGGCGGCAAAGATTTGCCGGGCTTCGTCAAGGGTAACGATGTCGGCCAGCCGCTGACTCTTGGGCGGCTTGAGCAGGCCGGGGGCTACCCAGTGTTTCTTCAGAACGTGCTGGTAGTAGAACTTCAGGCCGTAGAGATCGAGCTTGACCGCACTCCAGGAGTGCGCGCCCAGCAGTTCGGTGAAGTAGTTGGTCAGTTGCGGCTCGGTCAGGTCCTCGATCCGGTGATCGAAGTGATTGCCGATGCAGCGGATGGCCCGCGAATTCGCTTCTATGGTCTTGGGTCGCAGGACCTTGAGGTTCAGATGTTTGAGGTGGGTCTGGTACTGCCGGTCAAAGTCGGCCGCTGATGGCTTTCTCATGCTGGCGTTTCCTCACGATTGGCTGCAAAATCACTCCTCCAGTAACGCGGGAGTGTTCGTGAAGATCGATTCGTCTGCCCACAGCTTGCGATTCCTCCGCGTAGCGGCTTTGTCCAACCATTTGTTCTACGACGCACGCAACGAATAAGGATAGATCGTGCGAAGCCACGATCTGATCCGTTTAACCTCGTCGCTCGACCACAGTTTGAATCGACCGCGAACAAAAGCACTGTCAAACTACACAGTCGCCTGATACTGTCCGCTTTTGGCCAAGGATGATTCGTTTGTCGCACGATCGAACCCCACGACCATTGGTCAGCGTTGTCATCGCTAGCTACAACGCGGCACGCACCCTCCCGGCTGCGCTGGAAAGCGTCCTCGCGCAGTCCTATACGAATCTCGAAGTAATATTGGTCGACGATGGCTCGACCGACGACACCCCTGCGTTAGTGGCGCGACAGTTTCCTCAAGTAAGCTGCATTCGAAAGACCAACGGGGGACTACCTACCGCGCGGAACTGCGGATGCCTCGCTGCCAAAGGCGAATTCGTTGCACTGATGGACGCAGACGATATTTGCCACCCCGATCGAATCAGTGTTCAGGTGGCTTTCATGCTCGCCCGGCCGGACATACTCCTTTGCAGTTCCGAGTTCAGCGCGTTCAACGCCGACGGCCCAGTCGGGGAAGCCTACGCAAGGGACTACTACTCCCAGATTGCCGAAACCCCGGGAGGAATCAAAACTCTCTTCGGTGAGCAGGCAATTCTCGACCTCCGGGAGGCGGAAGTCCTACTTCATTCGGCCGACGACCTATTGCCCCTTTATGTCGGCAGTTGCTACGAATCGTTGGCGCACGGCAACTTCATTCACCCACCAACGATTCTATTCCGTCGCGAGGTGTTGAAGCATTGCGGATGGTTCGACGAGTCGATTCGCAACATGTGTGATTGGGACTGGTTGGTTCGCGTCGCCCGTTTTGGCAAATTTGGCTACGTCGACTACCCGTTACTCAACTACCGCCTCTCGGAAAGTCAGTTGTCGGGCACGGGAAACAGTCTGCAGGCAAGCCTGGATATTCTCTCGATACGGGAAAATATTGTTCGCAACACCCCAGAATTGCGGTCACGATGTGGCGATGTCCTTCAGATCGCCATTGGAATGTCTGCGCTCGCCGCCGCCGACATATGGATCGATGCAGATAAGGTTACCTCGCTGCAACTCCTAGCCAAAGCGCTTCGCAACAGCGCTTTTGGTGTCACGTGGTGCAAGATTCTCGCGAAACTCTTGTTGCCAAGATACGTCCTTTCTCACTTTCGCACCGTTCGACGAAGGAATTAGCAAGTCGCTGAGAAATATGCGACAGATCATA
>JAIBJL010000147.1 GCA_020029545.1 Gammaproteobacteria bacterium | reverse complement strand
ACCCTTCAGCACTTCGATACGCTCGAGATCGAAGAAATTGCCGTTAACCGCCGCTTGTTGCGACAGACCAATCCCATCGACGTTGAATGCAACAGAATTTTGCCCAAAGCCGCCCGCTGAGTTGGCGCCTAAGCCGCGGAGATAAATCGTGTTCTGGCCACCAGCAACAATGTTCATGCTGGGCACGAGCTTGCCAAGTTCCTCCGGCGTGACCGCTCCTTGCCTGGCGATGTCTTGCGCCGAAAGCGCCTGGATTGCCAGTGCGGTTCTCTGCAGCGGTTCGCTAACTCGCTGTGCCGTAACGACTATCTCCTCCAAACTCGACGCCGACGCCGGCGCCGCCCCAGCGGTGGCCGTGTCCGCCTGAGCTAACCTAATCTCGTGGCTCTCTAGATTTTGCTGCGCAGTAGAGATCGCCGTGTAACCGTAAACAGGGCTCGGCGGCTTCTTCGCACGTACAATGACCATAGCACCATCGATTTCATAATCGAGGCCGGAGCCCTCCAGCAGCCGTCCCAATGCAACTCGCGGCGTGTAAGAGCCGGCCAGCGGCTGCGTGCGCAGCTCTGTCACCCGATCCTCGGCGGGAAAGATCACCTGGAATCCGGTTTGCTCGGTGAACTGAATCAGCGCTCGGGCCAACATCGGTGCATCGATGTTCAGCTCCACCGGTTGACCGGCTGGCGCCGCCATAGATAGGGTAGTGAGACACGGAAACACCGCGCAAACGCCTGCAAGAGTTCTTTTCATCATTGCCGCCCCCGACTTTTATTTATCGTGTATGTAACTATTGAGTCGACGCGCCCATGCTGGGTCACCCGCACAACTAACAACTAAGAGGAGGCGAGACCATCAAAAGGGGTATACGGATAAGAAGCAAAACGCTGTCGTCTACCCCTTTGGCCCGCGTACACGACTCTTAGTTATCACCTATGAAAGTAAAACCACCATCATCCAGTGTCGCGGCAACGAGCTTTGCGGCGCGCACGGCGGAACTCTATGGCCGGGATTTATATTGGTTCATATTGAGCCGGCTTAGGAACGACGAAGATGCGAAAGACGTTGCCCAGGAGGTTTACCTGCGCCTGCTCAGGCTGGGCCAGGGCGAGTTGGTTCGTCAACCGCACGCGTATGTCTACTTCGTCGCCAATCAAGTGATTGCGCAATTTCGCATGCGCTCGAATACGAGCCCGGTGCGCTTCGATTCCGAGCTGGTGCAGCACCACGACAACCATCCCATTCCAGCCGACCTGCAGCGGGACGACGTCATCGACCACCTGCTGCCGCAAAGCGAGATCGAGTGGCTGGTCGATTCGCTCCCGCTGACGCATCGCAAGGTTTTCTTGCTGCGCATTTTGAACGGGTTGTCGTGGCTCCAGATCGCCGAACGACTGAATCTCTCCATCAATACGGTCAAGAAATATTTGTGCGAAGCCAATGCGCGGATCAGCGTAATGGACCGCAAGCGGTAGTTGCGATGAACGCATTCATAGACAAACGCAGGCAAGACGAGCTGCTTAGGACTGCCGAACAAGCGGCGGCGTGGGCAATCGCGGTCGACAAAGAGCTCGGAACGCAGGAACGGGCGCAATTCGCCGCATGGCTCGAGGAGTCGCCATTGCACGTCGAGCTGTTTTTGAGAGCCACGGCCGTCAACCGGATCGGCGACCTGATCACGCCGCAGACGCGCTCGAAGCTCGAGGCGGCAATGCAAACCTCGGTACACGCAGATGCGGGCATTGTTCCGCTGCAGACCGGCAGACTGCCTCCAGATTCGCCGACGCAGTACTGGAAAAGAAAGGGCCCTGCAGGTTGGAGCGTGGGCATTGCGGCCGCCTGCGCCGCATTGGTGGCCGTAGCCGTACTTTGGCTGTATGGGTCCGGAACCTTTCTGTGGGAACGCTACACGACTACCGTGGGCGAACAGCGCTCAGTGACGTTGAGCGACGGTTCCGTCTTGTATCTGAATTCCGACTCAAAAGTTCTGGTTCGTTTTCGTCGCGGCGTGCGCGACGTACGGCTGACGGTCGGCGAAGCCATGTTCAAAGTCGCGCATGACACAGCTCGACCGTTTCGCGTCTATGTCGACGATGCGGTCGTCGAGGCCGTGGGGACGCAGTTCGATATCTATCGCCAACCCACCCAGACGACGGTTGCGGTCGTCGAAGGGATCGTACGTGTGTCGGAGCGGCTCGACGAACGGCGCAGCGCACCCCGTTTGGCCGACGACTCTACGCGGCGCGTCGAACCGGACGAACATGCGCAACTACCCGCATCGACGAAACGGCTGCTTGCCGGCCAGGCCGTGCAATTGAACCTCAATGGAAAGATGTCCAAACCGCTGCCGATCAATGTCGCGCAGGTTACCGCGTGGCGGCAGCGCCGCCTTGTGTTCGAATGGGAACGTCTGGAGACGATCGTCGCTGAATTCAATCGTTATAACCGCCTGCAGCTTCGCGTCGAGGATGCAGCCGCCCGCGCGCGTCGTTATACGGCCGTGTTCAATGCAAACGAACCTCAAGCGCTACTGCGTTTTCTCGCGAAAGAACATGACCTGGAGTTCGACCGGCAGGGCGATCTACTCATCATCAGACACAAGGCGACTCCAGCTCCCAAGGATACCTCAAGCCTCAGTGCCGACGCGCTCTGAACCGCCGCTATATAGAGTTGTCTTCGCTGTATGCTGCGAGCGAGTCGCTCGCTTGCGCCAACAATGCGTGACGCACGCGATCCTTCAACAATTCGTATCGCTGCAGAGGGCTGTGTCTTATGCAATGGCGGGACACCGAGCAAGGTTATGGGTGGCTATCCATTGCTTTGCATTGGACAGCTGCCGTCGTTGTGCTTGCGCTCTGGTTTCTTGGCAATAGCATACAGATTGCCACCGGCAACGAGTACGCCAGAAGCGTCGCCACGCACACTTCGGTCGCGGTATCCGCCTATGCGCTGCTATGCCTGCGCATCGTGTGGCGATTTTCGGTCAAGCACCCCGCGCCGCTTCCCAAGCAAAAGGGCTTTTTCTTTTCCTTCGGAAAATGCGTTCACTATCTGATCCTGGCCACCATGGCCCTGATGCTCATCTCAGGTCCGCTGATGGCTTGGGCCACAGGCTCGCCCATCATCGTGTTCTCCTGGTCGATTCCCAGCCCCATGCAAATGAATATGGGAATTTGGTCATTCGCACACGCGGTCCACGAAACCTGTGGGTCGATCGTTCTGGTCGCCACGCTGCTGCATATTGGCGGCGTATTCAAACATATTGCATTCAATCGCGATGGCACCTTCGATCGAATGATGTCACCTCAGAAGGCCCCCGACCCCGGCCTGACACTACGCAAAGGAAAGGAGATCTAAGGATCAGCCGAGCCCCCCCGTGTACGGCAGTATGCGGCCCAGAATGATCACGCCGATCCAGAGCAACAGCGATGTGCCGGCAACCATTTTTCCCTGAACGCCGGCATCGGCTCCCGGCGCCAGTGCGCAAAGCTGGCGACGCTCCAGGAGCTCGAAAACAAGCGCATTGATGCCCCCGATGAGGATGAGCGCCATTTTCAATTTGAAAGCCCAGTTGGGCCAATAGTTGTCCGGGTAGCCGCAGAAGAATCCGATGCCGGTAATGAGGTTCAATGCGAAGCCGAACAGGGCCACCGGAATGAATGGCATCACGGATGAGATCGAAACATGCTCCTTGCCGAAGCCGATGACGCGCAAGTCCACGACGATCAATGCACCGAAGAGCGTACACAGGCCGATAAAGTGCAGGGTTTCGAACAGTGGCCAGGCCCAACCTGCATTGCGCATGATTTGGCCCAAGCCGGTGGCTGCAAGCCATTCGAAAATCTCTGCTTCGTTCATAACCGTCGCCGGGTCAGATAGGGCTGGTGGTATAGGCGATCAAGCGACCTGCCGTGATTGCACCCAGCCAAAACAAGAGGGAAAGCATCGCAGTGAGTTTCGCCGCTCGTCGCACGGCGCCGTCGGGCGCCAGGTTTTCCGGATTCTCGATCTGTTTGCCGAGAACCCACACCGAGATGCCGCCCGCGAGGATGAGCGCGAGCTTGATTTGAAACGCTGTGCTGAATGTGAATTTCACGGGATTCCCGCAGAACAGCAGCACACCGGAGACTGCGTTCACGCCGAAGCCGACCCACGCGAGCGTGTAAATCTGGTCGAACCATTTCAGGCTCATCTGCCTGGCGAAACCGAGAATCCGGATGTCGAACATCAGCACGGCGCCCACGATGATGGCCATTCCGATCGCATGCGAGCTGAGCACGATGGCGTAGCCATAATCGGACTCGCGCACCCATGTACCAATCGCACTATCTTTCAGCCACAGGAGAAAATGCATTCGGCATCCTCGTTGGAACGTCACCGTGCGCGGTCGCGACGCCGGACCCGAGCAAAGTTCACAACGGAAGCAACCAGCCCCCCGCTGAACAACAACAAGACGGTAGACACCACCGAGTAGATCGCGATCCACTTCAACTGCGCGAAGAACGGCGCGGCGTGGGCGGTCGTGGATGAAATCGACGCGCCGCTATTGATGGCGGCGAGATAGCCGGCATTTTCCAACCAGTCGAGGGGCACGAAAATATACAGCAGCAGCAACCAGGGCTTGATCTTGTCGTAGCGATGCGGGAAAAGCTTACGACACCCCCACGCGGCCATTGCGGTTTCCACTACCGCGACCCCGAAGGGAAACAGCGTGTCCAAGGCATAAAGCACCCAGGCTGCATGACGCGCCGGTTCGTTGTAGCGCGCCGCCTGCTCGGCCACTTCCCGTGGCGTCAGTATCCTTTCGGACATTTGCACGTCGAACGCGGGGTAGCCGGTCTGTGGGGTCATTTTATTGTCTTGAACCCACATCGCCGTTTCCAACACCACGACAACACAAACGAATGCGAGTAGAAAAAGCCGCCAACTGCGCGACACCCGATCGGTCAAGCCTATAAGCGACTGCAGCATGGATGACTTACTTGGCACTCGCTTTGAACGGATCTTCCTTGCCCGGTGGTACGGTGTCTTCCGACATCGCGAGCAACATGGCCACCATCGTGTAGTTGCCGACACACACGGTGAGATCCACGATCTGCTGGTCGCTGAAGATCTTCTTCGCCCGCGCGAAGGTCGGGTCGGAGATCTTTTTCCGGGTGATGAGCTCGGTGACGAAGTCGTACACCACCGCTTCGTCCTCGGCCATCTTCGGCGGACGCTGGTCGTTTTTCAGCGCCGCGATGATGTCGGGCGACAACCCGTTCCGCATCGCTTTCGGCTCATGGATGAGCCACACGTACCGAGTGCGCCATGGAGCCGTGGCGATGAGCATTGCAAACTCGTTGAGTCTGACGGGCACCGTGGTCTGCGCGTTCAGATAACCGACGCCGAGTTCCACCATCCGCTGGCCCAGCACCGGACTGCGCAGCAGGGCGTTGAAAGGTCCATTGAGAACGGCGTTGGGGTCGCCGGGGGGAAGCTTCGCAACCGCCTCGGCAAAGGGCTTTTGCTGTCCGCTCAGTTGATCGAGGGTGAGGCGCGGAAAGCGCGGCTCCTTGGCCACTGCGGGTTGCACTCCCGCCGTTACTGCCGACACACCCACCGCTACGTTCAGCGCAAGCGATAAAATCCAGGCTGGCGTCTTCATTGATATCCCCCCGATTCCTGTGTTGTGGGCTTTGCAAGCCATACAACTAAGAGAGGACAGGACCTGCAAAAGGGGTAGATGAAAAAGCAAAACGGCAGAGATGCGCTGCGTTTCAGATCAATCCTGCGCGAACGCAGATACAAACCAGCCTGCCGCCAACGCGTTCCGCTCGGCGGCGTGGTTGTAGATGGCATGCTCTCCGTCCGGCCAAGTTTGCAGACGGGAGAGTGGGTGATGGTTACCTTCGAGAAAGCCGCGTTGCGAACCTGCAGGAACCAAACGGTCGGCGCCGCCCTCAAGCACGAGGGTTGGGCAAGTCAGCGCCGTATGCCGACCATCGAATGCAAGCGAGGGTAGAACTTCGACGAATGCATCCGGATCTGGGCCGAACATCGCCGCGAGTTGCTCTCGAGCCGTTCGGAATGGCGGCACGCTGGTGACCACGGGTGCGCCGTTGATACAGCACGCCTCGATACGACGGTCGCGGCAAGCGGTCAAGGCCGCGAGCAATCCACCATAGCTGTTGCCCCACAAGCCGATCTTTTGGCGAGGCTCGTCTTCCAGCACGTAGTCGACAAAGCGGCTGAAGCCGGACATCAGGTCCGCATCGGCATAGACCCCGCCCTCCAGCCTGCTTTCCCCTTGTCCGGGTCCGTCCACCAGAAGGCAATCCAGTCCATGCCGGCACAGCGCCTCAGCCATGCAACGGTAGGCCGTCGCCCAGCCACTCATGCCTCCGAAAACAAGGACGGTTCCCGTCCGCTTCGCGGCCGGTGCGTGGAAGTGCCATCCGAACAGTGTTCCGTTCCGGTAGGGCAATTCGACGCGCGAAACTGGGAATTCCGCGATCGCCGCAAACTGCGCAAAGCAACGGATCATTCGTCGATAAAGATCGCGCCTGCGCTCGCCGTCGGCGTTGTACGCCATCTGCGCGAAGTTGAAAGTCGCCGCCGCCGCGTGCCAGGTATCACGCGCCAGCACTGCCTCTGTTTCTGCACGCGCGTTGACTTCTTGCTCCTGCGCCAGGTTATCGAGCACAACGTCCCACGCTCTACCCTCTTGAACCAGCCGATGAGCCAGCACCGCCGATTCTCGCCTCATGCCGTAGTCGATCATGCGCGTGATCGGCATGGCGCGCAGCCACGCTTCGATCTGTTTGGCCTGCTGTTCGGTAAGCGCCATTTACAGGTATTTCCCTATTAAGCAGACAAGGCGGCCTTGCTCCATGCGAGCTTCTGTTCAAGTTCATCCACGCGGCGCGGCAGCTCTTCCATGCTTTCTGCAAAGCCGAACAGATTGGTATCCGGACGGATGAGCATCGCCGCCCTGCCCTTCTCGGCCAGGTACCCTGAATAGATTCCATCGGTGTCGACGATCCGCTGCACGCCGTGGCTGGCGTCGTCTGCCAATGTGAACAGACGGCAGCCTAATTCTCCAAGAAATTTGCTTTGTCGTGGATCGAGAAACGTGGCTGGATTTCGTTGCGCAATCAACGCAAAACGGTAGCCGACATGGGCATCGAACCGCGCCGTCCGGCCTTCCACGCAGATCCGACCCTGCGGAGGCACCGAGCCGACGACTTTCCCGGCCTCGCCGCTGCGATCGCTCTGAACGACGCCGGCCTCAAAAGCAGGAAAGGAGCGAACCGCGGGCATCAGGTTCAAGCGAAACGCGAGATCGCGGAAAAAGGCCGTCATCCGGCTATGGGTGTTCGCCACTTTGCCCAACATGAGCGCCGTACTCATGATGTAAGCCACGTGAGGACGGCGTTCAGTCTCATAACTATCGAGAATCGCCGGCGCAGCGGCCTCGCGCAGAACCAGATCCAACTTCCACGCAAAATTCGCTGCGTCGCGAATCCCGGAGCAAGCGCCTTGGCCGAGATAAGGAGGCATGGTATGAGCAGCATCTCCTCCGAGAAATACCCGCCCGCCGCCCCAGTTGCGCGCCATGCGGCACTCGAAATAGTAGACGACTTGTCGGATGATCTTGATATGTTCCGGCCCCACCCCATGATAGTGCTGCAGCAGTCGCCAAGCCGTTTCCGGCCGCTCCATCTCCTTGGTATCTTCGTGAGGCAACAGCGCGAATTCAAACCGCTGGCGATTCTTGCCTATGGGCATGAACATGTGACCCCGCGCAGGATCGCAGTATTGTTTGGTTGCTTCGAAACTCGCAGGCAAAGGGCGCTTGCACTCGCTGTCGACATTGAGCCAACGCTCGTTGAAACCCTCGTCGTCGCGCTCGATGCCCAGCGCCGAACGGACGAAGCTTCGAGCGCCGTCGGCACCGAACACATAGCGAGATCGCAGCATTGCCTGGCCGGCACCGGTCTTCACCGACAATTCGACGGCATCGCCCCGCGTATCCAGGCCGGTCAGTTCCGTGCCCATCATCAGCGTGACGTTGGACAGGGTGCGAATGCGGCGGTCGACCGCTGCTTCAATATCCGGTTGATGAATTGAAATATGAGTGGGGAATCCCATCGGCAGGCTCGGGCTCGACGGATCGATCACATCGAAAAGCTGCTTGCCGCGAGCGTTATAGAAGACATACGAGTTGATCGGCGAGGAATCTTTCAACGCCTCGTCGATGTCGCACGCATGACTGAGCAGCCGTGCCGATTCGCCGTCAACATGCGTCAGCCGCGGCAGGCCGTAGAGCGCCGGCCACCGTTCGATGACCAAGACGCGGTGCCCGAGTTGTCCGAGCAACGAGGCCGCAGTGAGGCCGGTCGGCCCGTACCCGATGACCGCAACATCAAATTCAATCTGCTTCATGAGCCCTAAGAGCAGGCACGCCCTTCGAAAGGGGTAGATCCAAAGGAAAAAATGCTGTCGTCTACCCCTTTGGCCCGTGGGTGCGACTCTTAGTTGGCACCTCTCAAGGAAAGGTACACATGGCCAGCATTTATGCTTCTAGGAGCAACGAGAAGGTACCGTCGCGCCATGCTGCCGTACGCAGCGCCACCGGCCTTCTCGTCCTGAGTGTTCTGTTGAGTACCCCCTTGTCGGCGTTAGCACACCATGGAACCTCGGTCACATACGACATTACAAAGACGGTCACACTCACGGGCACAGTGACGGAATGGGATTTTGTCTTTCCCCATCCAGCGCTTTATTTCGACGTGACGAACGCCGCCGGTAAGGTGGAACATTGGGGCTCCGAAGTGGGGGCGAACCCCGCCTACTACATGAAGGACAAGCGTGGCGGCGTCAACCGCAACTCCATCAAGCCCGGCGATAAGCTCAAGATCACCTGCTATCCTCACCGTACCCCCAGTGCCAAGGCATGCCTCGCGAAAGAGGTCGAAGTCAATGGCAAACCCGTTCCGGGATTGACTTTCAAGCCTCCAGTTCCGCAAAAGCCTGCGGCATCTCCACCCGCAACATCTCAATAGCCGCGACATTGGCTGGGCAGAATCCGCTGTTCATTCCAATGACATGACACATATGAGATTCACAATGTTGCCCGCTACACAAACCGTCATCCGAGCGCCGCTCGTGGGTATTGGCGCGACTTTGCTTGCTGCTCTTCAGTCACTGAGCCCCGCCACCGCTGCGGAACCTACTCTTGAATCACATACACCCCCTAGCGCTATCGAGACTTACGCCCCTGTCGAAGCAAAAGGCCGCCCTCCTGCCAATCCGCGCGATCTGTCCGGCAAATGGAACCGGGTGACGCCCTTTCAGAGCTATGGGGCCGTGACGGGAGGCGCCAATGAATTCGGGATGGAGCTCATCACCGCACAGCTCCAAAAGCGGCAACCGGATCTGAGTCAGAAAACAGCGCGCATCAAGGGACTGCCGTACAACGACCCCGTCTTCACGCCCGCTGGTAAAGCGGCTTTCGAGAGGAACTTTCCCGGTTACGGCCGGCGGATCTCCAACGAGCACCGCAATGATCCGACAGCGTCGTGCGATCCGCCCGGCGTGCCGCGAATGCTGGTTGCGCACGCCGAAGGAGGAATGAATACCTGGGAGATCCTGCAGGAGAAGGATCGCATGACCTGGTTGGCGCGCTACCACCACCAGTTCCGAATAGTGTGGACTGATGGACGCAAGCTCCCCCCGCTCGATGACGATCTTTACCCCAATTGGAACGGTTTCTCGGTGGGCCGCTGGGAAGGCAACACTTTCGTCGTGGATTCCGTCGGCTTCAACGATAAGACCTGGCTGGACCACAACGGCTATCCGCATACTTCCAACATGAAGCTCCAGGAGCGATATCGTCTTCTCGATGCGGACACGCTCGAACTGACGATGACGATTACCGATCCGGAGTACTACGCAAAGCCGTTCAAGAGCGATGTGAAGGTCTTCAAGCGCGACACCATTGGCAGCAAAGATTGGGATACACAAGTCTTCTGCGTGCCTTCCGAAGAGGGCAAGTTCAATCGCCTCATCCGGGACGGACACGTAAACGACGCAGGTCCATAATCACCATAATCAGCGGTGCACGAAGCTACCCGCCGAATGCACAAATCCCATTTCGTCAAGCGCACCGAAACGTTCCTCATGCGCGTGTAGTCCACGCTCGCATGCATGGCGCCGGCGGGTAGGCATATGGGCGAAATACACGAACCCGTCATCACCTCATTCGAGTTCATCGGCTGCATTGCTCAGGCCAGCCTGACAGATCGCGAACGCGTACTTCGGGAGCAGCGGAGACTCGCATCAAGTTTCCATCCAGTTGGAAATTCTCCCCTTGCCCCGACCGGGCCGATTTGCGTAACACCTATCTTTTGTAGTTCCTTAGTTAGCGCAGTTGCTGAATCTTGACGTAGAAAATGCGCAGCAGCCTGACGAATTCGGCGCTGTCATCCGGACCCATGCTGTTGAGAGTGCTGGCGACATTGGCGGCGACGGCGACCTCGCGCCTGAGCTTCTGCACCAGTTTCCTGCCGGCCGACGTGAGCTGCACCAACAGCTCGCGCCGATCCTTCAAAGGCGGCACTCGTTCCACCAGGCCCATCTTGATCAATCGATCCACGCGACTGGTTGTGGCGCCGGTGGTCACATAACAACCTTTG
>JAIBJL010000457.1 GCA_020029545.1 Gammaproteobacteria bacterium | reverse complement strand
GCATGCTGACATCAATGCAGAGCAAACCTTTCTGATGGAGTTGGGAAATCTGCACGCGTTCAGAAATGGAGAAGCTTTTCTCGTCACAACATCGCGGCAGGACGGAAGCTTGGCGACAACGATCTATGTCAGTCGCTCCGGGCAGAATCTGCCGGCGGCGGGAATCTGATCCAGATAAAGACTGATTTTAGGAACCTCCGCCAAAGCCGCCGACATGGCGAAGTCGATTGACTCGGGCCGGTCACGTCGCGCTGTATGGGATTGCTTCGATACAGACATGGCCAATTTGAAACCGACGGCGGAACAAAGGGGACAGATTCTGAGGTTTCCCCACAAACGCTGTTGCTGAATCAAACAGTTGCGGCGTAGGCTTGGGAAAAACGCCGCGTGAGGTGTTTGCGGCGTCCTTTTAGTTACCCCACTGAAGGGACATCCGCACCATGCACGCAGCAGCGAAAGTATTGCAGAAGTGTTTATCCGGCGTCATCGGGTCGATGCACACCTATCGAGTTCGAGCATTACTGGGAGCGGTGCAGTGCCTGCTGTCTTGTCGCCGGCTGATTCCGATGGATATGGCACGCGCCTGGCCCGGCGCACAACGCGTACGCGCACCCTTGAAGCGATCCAATCGCTTCAAGGGTGCGCGTAAGCCCCGGCTCGACGCCTCGGCACAACTGGTGATCCATCGCACATTGCCTCATGATCTGCATGTCAGTCATTACTCAGGGATGCAACATGACTCACCCAGCGTTCAGCTCCAGCTACTCCGCCGCCCGTGCACACTTTCGCCGAGCCGCAAGTGCCGTTAAAGAATCCCGATTGGATTCGATTCCTTATCCGGCTCCCGGTCCGGCGGGAGAGGAGCTGACAACAGACATCGTTTGGATCGGTCCGAAGGATGCGGTCAAAGTGTTCGTAACGGCCAGCGGCACTCATGGCGTCGAAGGCTTCTGTGGATCTGGAGCGCAGATCGACTGGCTCGAACGCGGTGAAGCCTCACGCCTAGCGAGCGACACTGCAGCCATGTTGATCCACGCAATTAATCCTTATGGATTTTCGTGGCGGCGCCGAGTAACGCACGAGAACGTCGATCTGAATCGTAACTGGGTGAATTTTGCAGCGTTGGCTGATAAGAACCAGGACTACACTGAGATCGCAGAGTTTCTTTGCCCTGCGGAATGGACACCTGAGTCATGCAAGAGCGCGCAGGTTCAATTGGATGCCTACATTGCTCAGCACAAGTTTGCCAAGTTCGTACAGACAGTCAGCGGCGGACAACACACCCATGCCGATGGACTTTTCTACGGAGGAACGGAGCCGACCGCTGCACACCTCAACCTCAAGCAGATAATCACTCAACGACTTTCTCGGGCTGAACGCGTTGGAATCATCGACTACCACTCCGGACTTGGTCCTGCAGGATTTGGCGAAATCATCTCCGCAGCGTTTTCAGGTACGGACACGTACAAGCGTACGCGCGAATGGTATGGCGCAAACGTTCAACCAATTGGTACCCAAGGTGCCGAATTCGCAAAGATAGCGGGAGACTGGCTGTCCGCAGTTCCCGATCTCTTGCCGCACGCTACGGTAACTGGTGTCGCGCTCGAGTTCGGTACAGTAGGTCCGCTGCAAGTGCTGGAGGCTCTGCGTGCAGACAACTGGCTCCATACCCGCGGCGACCCACAGACGCATAACGCGGAGACAATCAAGGCGCAGGTACTGAACGCGTTCTACACTGACAGTGACGCCTGGCAAGGCATGGTTCTGGGTCAATCACTGCTCGCGTCCCGGCATGCGGTCGCAGGACTGGCTCTTTGAAGGGAAGTAGCGCCGCCGGCGGCGGCGTGTTTCGGTAGTTTGGTACTTTGCCTAGCCCGCACTCCGATCGCGTTCCTGCGGCTGATGTCGCCACATAAGCAGGCCGTCCAGGACCAAATACGCCGCCTTCTTAGGCGCAACTCAGGGTACGATGGGCTCGGCGACGGAATAGCCTCTTTGAAAGCACTATCCCCACGATCGAAAACACTCGCACCTTGGCGTCTCGAGACGCGAGCGCTTCGAGTCGCCAGAGCGCGCGGCGCTCAAGGTGCCCCCGACGCGGGAGCTTGAGATCGCCGAATGGAAAGAGGCCACGCTTCATGCGGACATCAGCTGCTCGTCGAGCTGTTGGCTGCGACCGGGCCCCACAGTTCGATTACCGAGAGGCGGTAGTTGTCGCCCGCCTTCTCGGGCCGTCGTTCGGTGCCGGTGCTGGTGACGAGCTCGTCGGCGACGACGACCGCCTTGCCGGCCTTGTTGTGGCCCGTGATCAGGCGGCGGGGCCTGATCTCGAAATCCATCGTCGTCTCCTTCGTGGCAAGCCGGACTGCGGGGCCGCGAATTGGTCGATCATCATCGGCACCGCGGGAACATCGACACGATCACCAGGATGGGCAGGTGGCCGCCCCATTGACCAGCAGGCTTTGCGGCGAAGAGAAGGGCGCGTTCGATCTCGATCTCCTCAGTCGTACCATAGCGCCAGGCAGCGGCATTCCATGCTGATCCGGGGCTCGGCATCGGCCGGGCAGCTTTCGTCGAAGAAGGCGGCGTGCGGCACGACACGCGGCTGGCTCGCGTCGCTATCGGCCTGCTTGAACACGAGCAGCTCATCGCTGGTCAGCTCGGGGAAATAGGCCCAGCGGTGGTCGGGGTTGTAGCGAAGGAATACCGTCTCGAACACGATGTCGTGGTGCGACTCGCCGACGACGATGTCCTCGTCGGCGATCGAGCGCGCGTCGCAGAGCGCGAGCGGACGATTGGTCCGCCCGCCCGACAGCAGCTTCCACAAATTGTACATTGCATGGCGCCGCTCGCCCGACCAGTTGCCGTATCGCGCCGGCCCGATCGTCCCGACGCCCGTGACGCCGGGCATATAGTCGGAGTGGACGAAGTCGATCGGCGGATGATCGCCGGGATCGAGCTTCTTCTGACGGCGAACGAAGGTGTCCGGACTCATGATGATCTCGTCGGCGCCGGTCAGCTTCTTCATCAGCACTGCCACCTGCGCGCGGAACCGCGCCTGGGCATCCTTGGACACGGCCAAGTCGGGGATATCGACCTTCTGCGGGACGGCGACGAAGCCCTCCCGCTCCAAGCTGGACGGGGCAGCGAACGCCCCCGCGTCGGCGATCTCGATCTCGTATGGCCGGATCGGCAGGTGGGTGCCGTCGCCGCGCGTATCGAGCACGGGCGTCCGTCCGTCCGGGACCGTATAGCTGACCTTGCCGCGAACCTTGTTTGCTGTGAGGACCCTTTCCATCATCGCGTTGTTCATCGCGGCATCTCCACGGCTAGTTGTGCGGTTGGCGGGCGACGCGCTCAGGCTCGCCACATTCTCCAGCCGGCACTATGCATGAAGGAATGGATTTTGATGCTCATTGGCCAATCACTACAATGCCCGAGGTGTGATGTCGATAAACGGCGGTGATATTGGCGTTGTGATGGACATTGGCATCGAATGTTCGATGTTAGTGGCGCGTAATTGCGAGATCACGCCATGGGGAGGTACTGAAGTCGTTCGCGCTCCAGGAAGGCGAAGATGATGGCAGCCTCGCTCACTCGAACCAGATCGCCAGGCAGCGGCTTTCGATGCTGACGCGGGGCACGGCGCGCGGCCCGGCGGACGCATCCTCGAACGCAGTGTGCGGTACGATCCGCGGCCGCGCCGGATCGCTGTCCGATTGCTTGAAGACCAGCAGGTCGTCGCTGGTGAGCTTTGGAAAATAGGCCCAGCGGTGCGCCGGGTTGGATCGGAAGAACGACGTCTCGAAGTCAAGG
>JAIBJL010000146.1 GCA_020029545.1 Gammaproteobacteria bacterium | reverse complement strand
GGCAGTCGCCGTGCTAGCGTGCGGCGCAGCGTGAGACGGGCAGGATAAAGTGTTCTGTCACATGGATTTGAACGGGTTCGACCCCATATGGGAGCTTAACGCCGGTTGCGCGACGTGCCGACAGGTGCGTGAGCGCAGCCGTCAGCAGACCGACCGACAAGCCTGAATGATCCTAAATGATGTTGGGCACCATACCTACACCCAGGCCTAGATGAGCATCGAGACCAGCGACGATCCGCTCAGTGAACGCGCGCAGCACCTGTTGAAGCTGCTGGTCGAGAACTACATTCGCGATGGCCAGCCTGTCGGGTCGCGTACCTTGTCGCGCGATCTCGGTCTCAAGCTCAGTGCCGCCACGATTCGCAACGTGATGTCGGATCTCGAAGATCTCGGCTTCGTCCATTCGCCGCACACTTCGGCTGGGCGAGTTCCCACCGACAAAGGCTACCGCTTCTTCGTCGACACGCTGCTGAAGTATCAGCCGCTGGAGGAAGCGAAGATCGCCGAGATCCAGATGAAGCTCGTCGAGCATGCCGACGATCCGAAAGCACTGGTCGCTGTCGCTTCGAGAATGCTGTCGAGCGTGACACGTCTGGCCGGCGTCGTGACCTTGCCGCGGCAGAGTCATTTGGCACTCAGTCAGATCGAGTTCATGCCGCTGTCGGACAATCGCGTGCTGGCGATTCTGATCGTCAACGGTCGTGAGGTTCAGAACCGCATTCTGCAGCTGGAGCGGCCGTATGCCAATGAAGAACTGCGGCGGGCGGCGAATTACCTGAACGCTGAATTCGGCGGCAAGGAGCTGAGCGCGGTGCGCGATCACCTGGTCAATCAACTCAAAGAAACCCGCGAGAATCTCAACCAGGTGATGCTCGATGCGATCCGCCTGGCACAGCAGGTGGTGGCGCCACAGTCAGGGCAGAGCGGGCGCATGGAATATGTGATGGCGGGCGAGACCAATCTCATGGATTTCGCCGAATTGTCCAATGTGGAAAGATTGCGACGCCTGTTCGATGCCTTCACGCAGCAGCGCGACATCCTGCACCTGCTCGATCAGAGCCTGAATGCCGAAGGCGTGCAGATTTTCATCGGTCAGGAATCTGGCTACACCATTCTCGATAACTGCAGTATCGTCACGTCCCCCTATACGCTGGACCGCGAGGTCGTCGGTGTTCTGGGGGTGATCGGACCTACGCGCATGGCCTACGAGCGCGTCATTCCCATCGTGGAGATCACGGCGCGGTTGCTGGGTTCGACCCTGAATTCGCGCACTTAGGCCCCGCGGGCATCCGGTACTCCGGGTTTTGCACGGGCAGGGCCGCCGCCGTGCTTGAATTTCTGCGATCTGCCCGCAGCTTCGCAGCGCTGCCGGGGCGGCCGGCTGCGAGCGCGCTGCTCCTTGCTGCAGCCCAGGATGTTCGGCTGCCACCGGTCCTTCTGACAAGATTCGAACATTTTCGATGCGTGGAGTTGTGTATCGCTATGACCGTTTCCAACGAAAACCCCGCTGCCGAGCCGAATGGCGCGCCAGCGCAGGATGCCGTCAATCCGTTGCAGGCAGCGCTGAATGAGGCGGAGGCCCGCGCGGCCGACAGCAAGGACATGTATATGCGTGCGCTCGCCGAACTGGACAACGTTCGCAAGCGCGCCGCGCGCGATATCGAACAGGCGCACAAGTTCGCGGTCGACCGCTTCGCCAACGACCTGATCGGCGTCAAGGACAGCCTGGAGCTGGGATTGGCCGCCGGTGCCAGCATCGAGGCGCTCAAGTCGGGGACCGAGGCCACGCTCAAGTTGCTGACGAAGGCCTTCGAGAGGGCGGGTCTGGCCGAGCTCGAGCCGCAGGGCGAAGTGTTCAATCCCGAGCTGCACGAGGCCATGGTGACCCAGCCCTCGTCGGAGCATGAACCGAATACCGTGTTGCAGGTGATCCAGAAGGGCTACCAGCTCAACGGCCGTTTGCTGCGCCCGGCGCGCGTGATCGTTGCGCGGGAGCCTTGAACCGATGAGCAGCGCTCTGTTTCGCCGCCTGCGGGCGCGTCGCATGCCCTGTGTGGCACGCGTTGTACCGACACCAGCCAGACCGGTCCGTTCCTGCCGCATAGATCGTCTGCGCACCTCGTCGGGTGCGACCGGGACTGAAGGACCCGGTACCTCGTCACGCGGGCCGCAGGCTCACTTGAAAGCCGGGAAAGCAACCGCATGTACGCGGCATTGATGAGATTTCCTGATCTCATACAGACAAAGTTTTTACGACATCGCAACCGTGATTTGAATCAGTCTTGAGGAGCTAGTGGCCATGGGCAAAGTTATCGGCATCGATCTCGGCACGACCAATTCGTGCGTCGCGATCATGGAAGGCGGCAAGCCGCGCGTGATCGAAAACAGCGAAGGCGATCGTACGACGCCCTCCATCGTGGCCTTCACGAAGGATGGCGAAGTGCTGGTTGGCCAGTCCGCGAAGCGTCAGGCAGTGACCAATCCGCAGAACACCGTGTTTGCGGTCAAGCGACTCATCGGCCGCAAGTTCGGCGATGACGTCGTGCAGAAAGACATCGGCATGGTCCCCTACAAGATCGTCAAGGCCGACAACGGCGATGCGTGGGTGGAAGTGCAGGGCAAGAAGATGGCCGCGCAGGAGGTCTCTGCCCGGGTGCTGCAGAAGATGAAAAAGACGGCTGAAGATTTCCTCGGTGAAACCGTCACCGAAGCCGTCATCACGGTGCCGGCTTACTTCAACGATTCGCAGCGCCAGGCGACCAAGGACGCCGGCCGCATTGCCGGCCTGAACGTCAAACGCATCATCAACGAACCGACCGCGGCAGCGCTCGCTTACGGTCTCGACAAGCAGGGCGGCGATCGCAAGATTGCCGTGTACGACCTGGGCGGCGGCACGTTCGACGTGTCGGTCATCGAAGTGGCCGATGTGGATGGCGAACGTCAGTTCGAAGTGCTCGCGACCAACGGCGATACCTTCCTGGGCGGTGAGGATTTCGACAAACGCATCATCGACTACCTGGGCGAGGAGTTCAAAAAGGAAAGTGGCGTCGATGTACGTCGCGATCCACTCGCGCTGCAGCGCCTGAAGGAAGCCGGCGAGAAGGCCAAGATCGAGCTGTCCTCCAGTCAGCAGACCGAAATCAACCTGCCGTACATCACCGCCGATGCCTCGGGTCCGAAGCACCTGAACATCAAGCTGACGCGCGCCAAGCTCGAGTCGCTGGTGGAAGACCTGGTGACGAAGACCATTGGTCCGTGCCGTACGGCGCTCAAGGATGCCGGCCTGTCGATCAACGACGTAGCCGAGGTCATTCTGGTCGGTGGCCAGACTCGCATGCCGCTGGTACAGAAGCATGTGAAGGATTTCTTCGGCAAGGAACCGCGCAAGGACGTCAATCCGGATGAGGCCGTGGCCGTCGGGGCCGCGATTCAGGCTGGCGTGTTGTCCGGCGAAGTGAAGGACGTGCTGCTGCTCGACGTGACGCCGTTGTCGCTGGGTATCGAGACCCTCGGCGGTGTGATGACCAAGCTGATCGAAAAGAACACGACGATTCCCACCAAGGCGAATCAGACGTTCTCGACCGCGGACGACAATCAGAGCGCGGTGACGATTCACGTATTGCAGGGTGAACGCCAGCGGGCGGCCGACAACAAGTCGCTGGGGCAATTCAACCTCGAAGGCATTCCGCCAGCCGCGCGCGGCATGCCGCAGATCGAAGTCACGTTCGACATCGATGCCAACGGTATCTTGAACGTGTCGGCGAAGGACAAGGCAACGAACAAGGAACAGAAGATCGTCATCAAGGCCTCGAGCGGCCTGTCCGAGGACGAGATCAAACGCATGGTGAGCGACGCCGAGTCGCACGCCGAGGACGATCGCCGGTTCCGCGAGCTGGTCGAAACGCGCAATCGCGCCGATGCGCTGATTCATACGACCGAGAAGGCGTTGAAGGATGCCGGTGAGAAAGTGCCCCCGGCGGATCGCGCGAAGATCGAATCGGCGCTGGCCGATCTCAAGCGCGTGCAGGGCGGCGATGATAAGGATGTGATCGAGACCAAGGCCAAGGCGCTGACGGAAGCGACCGCAACGTTGAACCAGCAGGCCTACGCTCAGGCTGGCGGTAGCGATGAGGGCGGCGGTGCGGGTGCTGCCGGTACCGGTCAGCCCGGTCCGAAGGACGATGTGCTCGACGCCGAGTTCGAAGAGGTCAAGGACAAGAACAAGGGCGCGTGAGCGCGAGCTCACGCGGTCAACGGGCGGCACAGGCTACGGTCAACGGGCTACGGGCTACGGCCGGAGATCTGATGAGCCCGCTATGGATGGGCTCGGCGTGGATGGGCCTGGCGTGATGCATGCGGTCGTGTCCGTGGCGACAATCGTTGCAATACAGGCTGTGATGAACTCAAATCGCAGCCTGTTGCAGCGAGCTTCGGGACCGGCCGCCAGCCGACCGGCTCTGCAGAATGGTTTAGCGATGCCGCCGCGGGACTCGTGCCCGCGGCGGCTCTTTCCTATGTGACGGATCGACATGTCCAAACGCGATTACTACGTGGTGCTCGAGGTGTCTCGCACCGCGACCGAGGCCGAGATCAAGAAGGCGTATCGGCGCATGGCGATGAAATTTCATCCCGATCGCAATCCCGACAACCTAGATGCCGAGGGGAAATTCAAAGAAGCCAAAGAGGCTTACGAAGTGCTTTGCGATGAGCAGAAGCGCGCGATCTACGACCAGCACGGCCATGAAGGACTGGCGGCCCGCGGCGGCGGTGGCCAGAGCGCTGCCGATGCCTTCAGCGATATTTTCGGCGATGTGTTCGGCGATATTTTCGGTGGCGGTCGGCGGGGTGGTCGCTCGCAAGTGTTTCGCGGTGCCGATCTGCGTTACGACCTCGAACTGGATCTGGAACAGGCCGTGTTCGGCCATGCCACGGAAATCGAATTTGCCAGCCTCGGCGAATGTGAGCCCTGCAATGGCACCGGCGCCGCGCCGGGTTCCAAGAGCGTGACCTGCGAGACCTGCAACGGCGTCGGTCAGGTGCGCATGCAGCAGGGATTCTTCGCTGTGCAGCAGGCGTGCCCGCGCTGTAAAGGTCGTGGTCAGGTGATCAGCCAGCCCTGCGACAGTTGTCTGGGGCAGGGTCGTGTGCGCAAGAAGCGCACGATTTCGGTCAAGGTGCCCGAAGGCGTCGACAACGGCGATCGTATTCGTCTGTCGGGTGAAGGTGAAGCGGGGCGCAATGGCGGGCCGGCCGGCGATCTGTACGTGGAAATCCGCGTGCGTGAACATGCGATATTCCAGCGCGACGGCAGTCACCTGTCCTGCGAGGTCCCGGTGAGTTTCACGACGGCTGCCCTCGGGGGTTCAGTCGATGTGCCGACGCTTGACGGTAACGTTTCGCTGAAAATACCGGATGAGACGCAATCCGGCCGCGTGTTCCGGCTCAAGGAAAAGGGCGTCAAGCCGGTGCGCGGCGGCCCGACCGGCGATCTGTACTGCAAGGTGGTGGTGGAAACGCCGGTCAATCTTACCGACGAGCAGCGCGAGTTGCTGCGTCAGCTCGATGCCACCATGCACAGCAGTTCGCGCAATCACAGCCCGCGCGAGCGCTCGTGGCTGGATGGGGTGAAGCGCTTTTTCGATACGATCCGCAATTAGTATTCCTTCATGAGCACTGAACTGCGGGTGGCGATTCTCGGTGTGACAGGCCGCATGGGCCGTGCGCTGCTGCTGGCGTTGGATGAATTGCCCGGCGCCGTGCTGGTGGGCGCGGCTGCCTCCGCCGCTAGTCAGTGGATCGGGCAGGATGCCGGCGCGCCGGGCGGCGGCAAGGCGCGGGCGGTGGCGATTACCGGCGATGCGTCGGCGGCGATTCGCGATGCAACGGTCGCCATCGATTTCAGCCTGCCTGCGGCCACCTCCGGCAATCTCGCCGCCTGCACATCGGCGGGACGCGCGTTGCTGATCGGCACGACCGGCCACGATGAACGCGCCCGCGCGGAGATTGCGCAGGCGGCGCAGCGCATTCCGCTGATTCTCGCGCCCAACACCAGCCTCGGCGTCAATCTGTTGCTGCGGCTGACCGAACTGGCGGCGCGCTCGCTCGACGACAGTTATGACCTGGAAATATTCGAAGCGCATCATCGCCACAAGCAAGACGCGCCGTCGGGAACCGCGCTCGCACTCGGGCGCTCGGCGGCCGCAGGACGCGGGGTGACACTCGACGACGTCTCGACCTACGCGCGACATGGAACCACCGGCGAGCGCGCACGCGGCGCCATCGGCTTTTCGGTCTTTCGTGGCGGCGATGTGATCGGCGAACACACGGTGACCTTTGCCGGTACCGGCGAGCGTCTCGAACTGACGCATCGCGCAACCGATCGCATGACATTCGCACGCGGTGCCGTGCGTGCTGCGCGCTGGCTCAGCGATCGTGCGCCTGGTGCCTATTCGATGCAGGATGTGCTGGGACTCGGGCCACGGATCACGGGCGATGCGGCACGGTAGGATCACGGTAGGATTAAGGACAAGCGCCGCGTGTTTCCGCGGATTCGGTCGATAGCGTCGTGAATTGTCTCGCAGCAAGCGGCAGTCGGCGTCGCCGCGACGTGCGCAAAACTTCCCGCATTCGATCCGTCGCTGCGTGCCGGGCACCGTGAATTCATTCGCGGCGTTTTCACTTCCCTCACTTTCCATTAGCGCGTACACTCCCGCCCTCAGCATGCGGGATAAGTTTCAGTGCAGCGGGATCGGCCACGAGCCCCTCCCGCTGTCCGTATGCCTGCGTGAAATCGACTGACAACGGGAGCCTCCATTGTTGACACCCGCTGTACTTGCGCTCGAGGACGGCACCGTGTTTCACGGCCGATCCATTGGTGCCAAGGGCAATACGACTGGCGAGGTGGTGTTCAACACCGCCATGACGGGTTATCAGGAAATTCTGACTGACCCTTCCTATTGCCGTCAGATCGTGACTCTCACGTATCCGCATATCGGCAATACCGGTGCGAACCCCGATGACCTCGAAGCCGGCGCCATTTTCGCTGCCGGGCTGATCGTGCGCGATCTGCCTGCGCTGCATTCGAGTTGGCGCGCGGCCGAATCGCTGGAGAGTTTTCTGCAGCGGGGCAAGGTCGTCGCCATTGCGGATATCGATACACGCAAGCTCACACGGATTCTGCGCGAGAAGGGCGCACTGGCCGGCTGCATCATGACCGGCGATAAGGTCGATGCGCAGGTGGCCGTGCATGCCGCGAAGAAATTCCCCGGTCTGAAGGGCATGGACCTGGCGAAAGTCGTCTCGACCAAGCGCGTCTATCAGTGGAACGAGGGCACGAACTGGAGTCTGGAAACCGGCCCGCGTCAGCGCCCCGGCCAACGCGTGCACGTCGTCGCCTACGACTACGGCGTGAAACGCAACATTCTGCGCCTGCTTGCCGATACGGGTTGCCGCATCACGGTGGTGCCCGCGCAGATGCCGGCGGAGAAAGTGCTGGCGCTGGACCCCGACGGCCTGTTCCTGTCGAACGGTCCCGGCGATCCAGAGCCGTGTACCTACGCGATCGAGGCGATTCGGACGCTGCTGGAAACCCACATTCCGCTGTTCGGCATCTGCCTCGGGCATCAACTGCTCGGCCTCGCCAGCAATGCCAAGACCGTGAAGATGAAGTTCGGGCATCATGGCGCCAATCACCCGGTGCTCGATGTGGGCACCGGCCGCGTGCTGATCACCAGCCAGAACCACGGCTTCGCCGTTGACGAGTCGACGCTGGGCCCGAATGTCCGTGTCACGCACAAATCGCTGTTCGATGGTTCGCTGCAGGGTATCGAGCGCACCGACGCACCGGCATTCAGTTTTCAGGGGCACCCGGAGGCGAGTCCTGGACCGCACGATGTGCGCGGCCTGTTCCATCGTTTCATGACCCTGATCAACGAGCGCCTGGAGTCGCGGGTGCGTGTGAGAGATCACGCCCGCCGTTCCGCCGAACGGTAGGGCCTATGAAATAAGGCCTGTGAAATAAGTGTTAACAGGCCCTAGTTCTCTGCTTTGATTGCCGCAGGATTGCAATGCCGAAACGTACTGATCTCAAGAGCATTCTGATCATCGGCGCCGGGCCGATCGTCATCGGTCAGGCGTGCGAGTTCGATTATTCCGGCGCACAGGCTTGCAAGGCGCTCAAGGAGGAGGGTTATCGGGTCATCCTGGTCAACTCCAATCCGGCGACCATCATGACCGACCCGGAGACGGCGGACGTCGTGTACATCGAGCCGCTCGACTGGCGTACCGTTGAACGCATCATTGCCAAGGAAAAGCCCGACGCGCTGCTGCCGACCATGGGCGGACAGACCGCGCTGAACTGCGCACTCGACCTGGTGCGCGAAGGCGTGCTCGAAAAGCACAAGGTCGAACTCATCGCCGCATCGCGCGAAGCGATCGACATGGCCGAGGACCGCGAACGCTTCCGCAATGCCATGCGCGAGATCGGCCTGGAGTCGCCACGCTCGCGCATTGCGCACAGCATGGAAGAAGCACAGGCCGCGCAGGCCGAGATCGGCTATCCGACGGTCATTCGTCCGTCGTTCACGATGGGCGGATCGGGTGGCGGTATCGCCTATAACCGCGAAGAGTTCGAAGAAATCGTCGCCCGCGGACTGGATGCTTCGCCGACCAGCGAAGTGTTGCTGGAAGAGTCGGTGCTCGGCTGGAAGGAATACGAGATGGAAGTGGTTCGCGATCGCGCGGACAACTGCATCATCGTCTGTTCGATCGAGAGCTTCGATCCGATGGGCGTACACACCGGCGACTCGATTACCGTCGCGCCGGCGCAGACACTGACCGACAAGGAATATCAGATCATGCGCAACGCCTCGATCGCGGTGCTGCGCAAGATCGGTGTCGAATGCGGTGGCTCCAACGTGCAGTTCGCCGTCAATCCGGACGATGGTCGCCTGCTGGTCATCGAAATGAACCCGCGCGTCTCGCGTTCGTCCGCGCTCGCTTCCAAGGCCACGGGCTTTCCGATTGCGAAAGTCGCGGCGAAGCTGGCGGTCGGCTACACGCTCGATGAATTGAAGAACGATATTACCGGCGGTGCGACACCGGCATCGTTCGAGCCCACGATCGATTACGTCGTGACCAAGGTGCCACGCTTCACCTTCGAGAAATTCCCGGGTTCGAATCAGCGTCTGACGACGCAGATGAAATCGGTGGGCGAAGCGATGGCGATCGGCCGCACCTTTCAGGAATCGTTGCAGAAGGCCTTGCGCAGCATGGAAACCGGCATCGACGGTCTCGATCCGCTGCTGAAAATGCCGCTTGCCGAAGAGCAGTGGCACAGCCTGCGCGAAGAATTGCGCATGCCGGGTCCGAATCGCATTCGCTATGTCGCCGATGCGTTCCGCACCGGCATGTCGTTCGGCGAAATTCACTCGCTGTCGCGCATCGATCCCTGGTTCCTGGCGCAGATCGAAGATCTGCTGCGCGAAGAACAGGCAGTGCAGGCGCAGGGACTGGCCGGATTCGATCGCGAGCGCATGCGTGTGCTCAAACGCAAGGGTTTTTCCGATCGCCGTCTCGCGACTTTACTGGGCACGGATGAAGCGAGTATCCGTCGACGTCGGCTGACCATGGGCATCCGTCCCGTGTACAAGCGCGTCGATACCTGCGCCGCGGAGTTCTCGACCTCGACGGCGTACATGTATTCGACCTATGAGGAGGAGTGCGAGTCGCGGCCAGGCGATCGCAAGAAGATCATGATTCTCGGTGGCGGACCGAACCGCATCGGCCAGGGCATCGAGTTCGATTACTGCTGCGTGCATGCCGCGCTCGCGCTGCGCGAAGCCGGTTACGAGACCATCATGGTCAACTGCAATCCGGAGACGGTCTCGACCGATTACGATATCTCCGATCGCCTGTACTTCGAACCGCTGACCTTCGAAGACGTCATGGAGATCATCGATCTGGAAAAGCCGGTCGGTGTCATCGTGCAATACGGCGGTCAGACGCCACTGAAGCTGTGTCGTGCCCTGGAAGCCGCCGGTGCGCCCATCATCGGCACCTCCCCCGATGCGATCGATGTCGCCGAAGATCGCGAGCGCTTTCAGCAATTGGTCGAGAAACTCAATCTCAAGCAGCCGCCCAACTGCACCGCCCGAACCGAAGAACAGGCCATCGCGATGGCACGCACCGTCGGTTTCCCGCTGGTCGTGCGCCCTTCGTACGTGCTGGGCGGGCGGGCAATGGAAGTCGTCTTCAATGAAGAAGACCTGCGTATCTACATGACCGATGCGGTCAAGGTATCGAATGACAGCCCGGTGCTGCTCGATCGCTTCCTCGATCTGGCCATCGAAGTCGACGTCGATGCGATCTGCGACGGCGAGGATGTCTACATCGGCGGCATCATGGAGCACGTCGAGCAGGCCGGTGTGCATTCGGGCGACTCGGGTTGCTCGCTGCCGCCCAACAGCTTGAGTGCGGAAATTCAGGCGGCGCTCAAGGAGCAGACACGCAAGCTGGCGCGTGGACTGAATGTCATCGGCCTGATGAACATCCAGTTCGCGATTCAGAACGGCGTCATCTACATTCTGGAAGTCAATCCGCGTGCCTCGCGTACGGCACCCTTCGTGTCGAAGGCGACCGGTGTGCCGCTCGCCAAAATGGGCGCGCTGGTCATGACCGGCAAGAA
>JAIBJL010000456.1 GCA_020029545.1 Gammaproteobacteria bacterium | reverse complement strand
ACAGGACAAAAACAATCGGCGGCGCCTGAACCGCGCCGTTTGCGAAGTAAGTGCGTCAGGCGAGATCAGCCGGCAGGTGCGTGGGAATTGCGAGGTGCTGGCGGAAGCTACGCCGCCGCTTCTGCGAAACGATTGCGAATCGATCAGCGGGTGCCGGTGAGGCTTTCCATCATCAGGCCGGTGCCGCCTTTGGAAATGTGTGCCACGATCGCCGTACGGCGGTGAATTTTGGTGACGATGCCGAGATTGATCGCAAAAGCCAGATGTACCGTCGAACCCTTCTTGAGCCCCAGGTTCGCCGTTTCGATGAATACGCCATTCGCGCTCAGGTTACGCGCGCGACACAGTTTGCCGGGACGTCCGGGTGTGGATACGTAGACGGCAGTACGCGCACGGTGACGAGTGTGTAAGCGTCGTTCCATACTCAGTTCCCCCGCCGTTCGATGCAGTAATCGTTGTTCAAAGTATTCGCCACCGCGATGGATCGAGTTTGAGAACTGACTTCGAATCAATTTCCGGACGATGTCATTATGCCGCGCCTCGACCGTGAAGCGAAGTCTCAATTTGAGGTCTTATGTCGCAAGGCAGCAGTGTTTCAAAAACAGCGAGCGAATTTTTTCCGATGACCAGCGATCGCGCATCGTTGCCGATCGGCATCTTCGATTCAGGTGTCGGCGGACTGACGGTATTGCGAAGCCTGCGCGAACAGCTGCCGCAAGAGAGTTTTATCTACCTGGGCGACACCGCGCGGCTGCCTTACGGTACCAAGAGCGGCGCTTCGGTCGTGCGTTACTCGTTGCAGGCGGCGCAGTTTCTGCTCGGACGCGGTATCAAGTACCTGGTCATTGCCTGCAACACCGCATCTGCCGTAGCAGTGGAAGCGTTGCGTCAACGGTTCGCCCCCTTGCCGGTACTGGGAGTGATTGAACCCGGTGCAGTCGCTGGCTGCGCAGCGTCACTCGCAGGACGGATTGCTGTCATTGCCACCGAAGGTACGGTCAATGGAGGTGCCTACCAGCGCGCCATCGCCGCCGTGCGTCCCGACGCCCGGGTCGTGGCGCGGGCATGCTCGCTGTTTGTCGCACTCGCGGAGGAGGGTTGGACTACGGGCGAAATCACCGAGAGGGTCGCTCATCGGTATCTCGACGATATATTTGGCGTGCCTGAGGGTCCCGATACGCTGGTGCTTGGCTGTACGCACTTCCCCGTACTTCTCGACACGCTGCGTCAAGTGGTTGGACCGGCCGTGGCGATCGTGGATTCGGCGCACACGACAGCGTTGCAGCTGCGGGCCACGTTGACCGCGCAAGGTCTGCTTAATCGGCGCGGCGGAACTCCCACACTGCAATTGCTGGCGACCGACGGGCCGGAACGATTCGCGCGCGTAGGTCCCCGGTTTCTGGGCGCGGCATTCTCGGCCAGTGCAGTGGAACTGGTGGACCTGAGCGCGGCGATCTGACAGGCGCTCAGGCCGCGGGGATCAAATACCCAGTCCAAACAGCCGGATCGATGGATTTTCCGCGCCTGGAGCAGGCAGGTGCGTAGGTATTCAGCGGCTCGCGACGGGCGATCTGCCATGCGCAGAGAGTTGCGCGAAACATTCCACGCGATTGCGGCCGCAGAGTTTTGCGGCGTACAGCGCATGATCGGCAGCTTCCAGCAATGCGAGAGTGCTCGCGAAGCGCTGATCGGTGGTGTAGGTGGCTACACCTATCGACACGGTGATATGCAGACCCTCGCTGCGCGGGTCGTGATTGGCTTCGGTGATCGCTGTCAGGATGCGTTGCGCCACCTGTAGCGCGATCTGCTGATCGGCGCCCGGCAGCACGACCATGAATTCCTCGCCGCTGAAACGCGCCACCAGATCGCTGCCGCGAATACAGGACTGCAGCACTTGCGCGCAACTCTGCAGCACACGATCGCCCGCTTCGGTACCGAAACGTTCGTTGATGTGCTTGAAATGGTCGATATCCACATGCGCGATGCTCAGGTCGCGCCCGAAGACCACGGCCTGCGTAAACTCGCGGTCCAGCATGCGATCCAGCCAAGGCCGGTTGAGTGCCCCGGTCAATACGTCGCGCTTGCTGGAGTCTTCGGCCTCTTCGGTGCGATTCAGCAGGACGCTGGTCGTTGCCTGGAGACTGCTGACTTCCTGCAAGGCATGGAGGTTGCGGACAGCCAGCATCTCGCGCGCCTCGGCCAGCAGGTTTTCGGCGTCTTCCGCGTCCATGAGGCTCGTTTCGTACAGTTCTTCGGTTTCCGGAATCAGCCGCAGAATGCGCTCGACGACGTCGGTGAATTGCTCCTGGCTCATGTTCAGCAAATGCTTGGCGCGCCGTGCCGTGGCATTGACCGCCGGCGTTCGATCGGCCGACAGCACCGCTTCGGCCAGGTCGCTGCCGAGGGCAACGCAACGGGCGATCTTGCCATCGTCGCTGTCTGCCGCGGTGTTCTCGGCGTCGTGGCTGAATTCAGTCGCGTGACAGATCCGTACGGGCAGATTCCATGACTTGAGCAGCAGCCCGGTGTAGGTCGCATGGTCCTTACCCAGTTCCTTGCGCTCATGGGCGATCCAGTCCGCGTGCGTCGCCGGCTGCGGCAGCCTGGAGTAGAAGTCGCGCGCCACCCGATCCAGTGCCAACACTGAGATGTCCTGCAGCAGCCCGGCCAGGAAAATATCCTCGGCGTGGCCGATCTTGGCCAGTTCACCGAACGCGCGTGCGGCGGTGGCAGCCAGCAGCGACCGACGCCAGAAGCGCGGATAGTCGATGCCGGGCGCGCGCAGGGCACGCATGGAGGACAGCAGGGAAAAGCTCAAGGCCAGGGTCAAGGCCGCATTCAGGCCAATGATGACCAGCGCCTGACGCAGGTTCTGGCTGGGGCGGCGTTGCGCGTAAAACGCGGAGTTCGCAATGCGCAGGATCTTGGCCGTCATCGCCGGATCGCGTCCGACGGCCTGCGCCACCTTGGCCATTTCGATTTCCGGATCGCGCGCCAATGCAATGATTTCCGTCGCCACCTTGGACGGGCTGGGAAAATCCACCTGCGCTTTGAGGCGCGTTTCGAAATCTTCGGGCAACATGGCGATACCGGTCGGGGGAGCCGCGGATAACGGTCTGTCTCTGATGACGGTCTGTCTTTAGTGTATCGGAGCGTCTGCGCCTGTCTTGAGGGGGATTCCCTGAGGATCGTCTGAGCGCGATTTTCAAGTTGTTGTTGACACTCAAAAGGCTGGCAAAGAGAATAGCCGGCTCTTAAGTCCGCGGAGGGGTACCCAAGCGGCCAACGGGGGCAGACTGTAAATCTGCTGGCTTATGCCTTCGTAGGTTCGAATCCTACCCCCTCCACCACCTCTGCGGGTGTAGTTCAATGGTAGAACCTCAGCCTTCCAAGCTGATGGTGTGGGTTCGATTCCCATCACCCGCTCCATTGTCCCGCACGGCAACTGAGAAGGTGCGGACAGAAGATGCAGGCGAGAATGCGGTGAAGCCAGAAGCCGCCCTGATGAATCGCAAAGGGGCTCGGGTGAACCCTGAGGGTTGTTTTACGGATGTGCCCATGTAGCTCAGTTGGTAGAGCACGTCCTTGGTAAGGACGAGGTCACCGGTTCAATCCCGGTCGTGGGCTCCAGCTTCGCTGCCGCTGGTCCGGCATCGGGCCTGAGGCCCAGTTAAAGATTTCAGTGTCCAGATTCAGTCAGTTCAGATTTTTATTTTTTCTGTAGAGGAAGCCGCTGTGGCCAAAGAGAAGTTTGAGCGCACCAAGCCGCACGTGAACGTGGGCACGATCGGTCACGTGGACCATGGCAAGACGACGCTG
>JAIBJL010000145.1 GCA_020029545.1 Gammaproteobacteria bacterium | reverse complement strand
GGGAGAAGCTCAGCGACCGCTGCGCGATGAGGTAATCCGCTGACTTCAACAGATCCTTGATCGCGCCCAGGCCGAAGAGGTTGTCGAGCGCGGTTTCGATATCGTTCCATGCCGTGGCAATCTCATCATCCGTGACGCCAGTGCCATAGTGATTGGCATAGAAGAGCGCGAAATCGTCGCCATGTTTGGAGGGCTGGAGGGTCAGGTCTGCAGCACCTTGGCTACGCGCAAAGGCCAGCTGACGATCGAACAGGTCGCGCGCGCGAGTCTTGACCTCTCCTAGCGTGATTTTGGATTTGCGGTTGAGACGGGGCACGATCAGATTCGAGATCACGTCATCGACGATCTTGCCGCGCCAGGCGCTGACGCTTTGCAGTTTGCTGAGCAGATAGGCCTGCCGGCGAAACGGATCACGTTTCGCGGTGCCACTGGCAACGATGTTCTTGAAAAACCATTGCCTTTGGCACTGCTTGAAGGTGCGGCTGGCGGAGTACGACCATTTCATCAGCGGCCCTTCTTCCGTTGACGCAGGAATTGCAGATACTCAACCAGGGCATCCTCTTCGTCTCGTGTCACGCTGCCGATGCGAGCGGCCACACTTTGGGGGGGCGGATCGCTACTGGGCCGCGGTATTGGGTGACCTGCGAGTTGCATCAAAATTTCGTAGGGCACGCGGTAGAGGCTCGCGAGTTTGTGAAGATTCTGCGGCGCCGGGGTCTGGATCTTGCCGTGCTCAAGCTGACTTAGATAGGCGTTGGAGATGCCGGTTTCCTTCTCGACAGCTCTGAGGGTCAGCCCCGCATTGCCTCGGGCCTGGGATACAAAAGTCGCAAGTGTAGGTTTCGCCTTGGTCATGCTAAGTATTCTTAGCAGACCTGCAAAGTTTGTCAAGCGAGGAGGAGCGCGGTTTAGTCTAGACGCTTAGTCGGGATTGCCAGCTGCCTTGCAGGGGAACCTGTCATCACCCACGTCTGCTTCTGGCCGATTGCGGACTTAGCAGCGATGACTGCTTTCGCGCAAAGCGGACATATCACCTTGCTTGAGATCTTCATCTCACGAACGTAGTTCTGCCATTCGAATCGGTGTTGGACTAACCGGCACGCGAGATTGGCCATTCTGTCGCTACTGCGTCGGTTGATGATCAAGATCATTGCGGCGCGTCTGGGTTGTGCGTGCGTTCTGCCGTAGTCGGTACGGCGAGCACATCTCCTGCACAGGGATTTCCTACGGTCCCGAATGCCGTGAGCGCAGGGCGCGCCGAAACGCCCATGCACCCGGGCGACTCGACGCAGCTGAGGATTTTTTCCTCACGTCGTAAAAACCTGCATCCGCAATCGAACGCCTTCCGTAATCACCCACACGCGGATGTTTCCGCAGTGATCGAGCGTTATTTCATCCAGTCATTTCATCAGGAAGGAGTTGTTATGCGTGTGAAACTTGCACAGGGCGTATTGATGCTGGCGGCAACCGCTGCGCCGTTGCTGACGTTGGCGTCCAGTCATCGTGAGGCTCCGTTCATCGCCGGTGCGCCGCGCGTGGACGGTACGGATTTCTACATGTTCCGCAGTTACGAGCCGGGTCGCGAGGGGTATGTCACGCTGATCGCGAACTATCTGCCATTGCAGGACGCGTATGGCGGGCCGAATTATTTCGCGCTTGATTCCAAGGCGCTCTATGAGATCCACGTCGACAACACCGGCGATGGTCGCGAAGACATCACGTTTCAGTTTCGCTTCAATGACACGTACAAGAATCTGGCGGTCCCGGCAGGCGGCGGCATGGTCGCGGTGCCGCTGACGAACATCGGGCCGATCACACCCGCTGCCGACAATCTGAATGTCGTACAGACCTACAGCCTGGGCGTAGTCAGGGGCGGCCGTCGTGCGGCTGCGCCTTCGGTCGCCGGTAATTCCACAGCGGGTGGCGAGGTGTTCACGAAGCCGGCGGACAATATCGGCAACAAGTCCATCGCCGACTACGCGGCCTACGCGAACAATTTCGTCTATCAGGCGGCGATTCCCGGTTGCACTGGCGATGCGCGCGTGTTCGTCGGTCAGCGCAAGGAAGGGTTTGTCGTCAACCTCGGCGAGATCTTCGACCTGGTGAATACCAATCCAGCGGGTCCGCGGGATGGCGAACCCAACACGCTGTCCTACAAGAATGTCACGAGCCTGGCGCTGGAAGTGCCGATCAGCTGTCTGACGGCGGGTTCCGATCCCGTCATCGGTGCGTGGACCACGGCAAGCGTGCGTCAGGCGCGCATCGTCAATCCGAAGCCGAGCCGGCCGTCGCGCGCGACGATCGAGGGAGGCGCATGGACGCAGGTGTCGCGACTCGGTATGCCGCTAGTCAACGAAGTCGTGATCGGTCTACCCGACAAGGACAAATTCAATGCCAGCGAACCGCGCGACGATGCGCAGTTCCTGACCTATGTCACCAGTCCGACGCTGCCGGTGCTGCTGAATGTGTTGTTCGGCGATGCCGCGAAAGTACCGGCCACCCCGCGCAACGATCTGGTCGCGGCGTTTCTCACCGGTGTGCCGGGCTTGAACAAGCCTGCCGCGGGTGCCCCGTCGGAAATGCTGCGGCTGAATACCTCGATCGCACCGACGCCACCCGCGACTCAGAAAGATCTTGGCGTACTGGCAGGCGACAACGCCGGCTTTCCCAATGGTCGTCGACCGTTTGATGACGTGACCGATATCGAGATTCGCGTGGCAGCCGGCGCATTGTGCAGTGCTGCGCTGACTTGTGGTTCGCAAACGAGCGATCCGAATGGCGGTGCGCCGTATACCGATGGCGCGCGTGCGGCCGGTGCTAGCGCCAACTATGCGACGGTGAGTGGCAGCGTCAACGCAGCGGACACGTACTCGGAGTCGTTCCCATATCTGGCGACGCCGTTGCCCGGTTCGCCGAATGCCATGGCCTCGATGTAGGAGCACTGATCATGAGTCGCATACAATCGATCCTGTTGCTGGCCGCGGTGGCGCTCGCCGGGTGCTCGTCGTCCGACGATAACGACCCGGCTCCCGTCGCGTCGTCGCCACCGCCGGTCGCATCGCAGACGGATTTTTCCAGCTTCGTCGTGGCGCAGTTGTCGCAGGTAAACGCCACTGAGACGGTCACGCCCGTGGCCGTCGAGACGACCGACTTCGCGTTTGCCGATGACAACAATGCCACGGCGTTCGATTCCGTGCTGGCGACTGCGCCGTAGTCTGCAATTTCCCCGCTGGGGTAGGCGGGCCCGGGCGCGGCGAAGTCATCATGATTTTTCCGCGCTCCGGGCAGTCTGTCGCCACAACCTGTCGACATTCATGGACTCACGAACTCCCGGGCGACGTGCCTGCCTGCTGCAGCGCCAGTCCTCGAACCGGCCCGTACTCGAACCAGTAAGGAATCACACTCGGGACGGTCGCGACCGTATAATCCTGCCGCTTTTCCTATCCGGGGCGCTGCGCCCGAGATTTTCGCGTATCACAGGAGTCTGCATGCGTATTGACGCAATTTCGATCGGCCGGAGTCCACCCGATGAAGTGAATGTTATCGTCGAAGTGCCGGTGGGTGGCGAGCCGATCAAGTACGAAATGGACAAGGCGTCCGGCACGCTGGTGGTCGACCGTTTTCTGTATACCTCGATGCGCTACCCCGGCAATTATGGGTTCATTCCGCATACGCTGTCCGATGACGGCGACCCCTGCGATGTGCTGATCGCGAATCAGCGTGGCATCGTGCCGGGTGCCGTGATCGCGGTGAAGCCGGTGGGCGTCCTCAAGATGCAGGATGAGGGCGGCGGCGATGAGAAGATCATCGCGGTGCCGGTGCCGAAGCTCACCCGCCGCTATGAGAATGTGCATTCCTACACCGATCTGCCCGACATCACGCTCAAGCAGATCGAACACTTTTTCCAGCACTACAAGGATCTGGAGACGACGAAGTGGGTCAAGGTGACCGGCTGGGGCGATGCCGACGAAGCCAAGCAGATGATCTTGGCTGCGATCGAGCGCGCGAAGGAAGAAGACAAGAAGCTCAAGCGCCGTCAGACCGACTGAAACTCGTGGCGATGTCGTCCGGATCGCAAGTAAAAATCGAGCCCCTGCGTCGCGCCGGCGACGCACGCGGGTTCGTGTTCGAGCCGCTGGACGCCCAGGGACTGGGCGCTCAACGTAATGTGCATGTCGTGCTGACCGAGCCGCAGCAGGTTCGCGGCAATCATTTTCATATTCGCGGCACTGAAGTTGCCGCGGTCGTGGGACCGGCCGTGGTGCGCTTCCGCGAAGGCTCACAGCTGCGGACGATCGATGTGCCCGCGAACGAAATCTGGCGCTTCGAGTTTCCGCCCGGCGTCACGCACGCATTCCGGAATCCGGGACCGGACAGGCAGGTCATTGTGTCCTTCAACTCGCTGCCGCATGATCCGGCCGATCCGGACACGACGCGCGACGTCATCCTCTGACAGCGCAACTTTTCCGCTTGCCTGCGGGTCTCATGTCGTCCGGATCGCGCCCCGGCGCGCTTCGACTTCAATGTACCCAGGCACGGAGCAATCATGTTCGACCCGAAACAGTTACTGGATCAGTTTCTCGGCAGCAGTGCTGGCACCGGCATGCGCGACATCGCAGGTCAGGCGAAGCAGCGGCTGGATCAGGCCGGCGGCACGAAATCCTTCGCCGGCGGTGCGGCGTTGGGCGGCATTCTCGGCATGGTGCTGGGTGGAGGCCGACGCTCGCGGGGTTTCGGCGGGGGGTTATTGAGCCATGGCGGCGCCGCAGCGCTGGGGGCATTGGCATTGCGTGCGTACCAGAGCTATCAGCAGCAGCAATCGGTGGCGGCAGCCCAGCCGATGACGCCCGTGGAAGTGAACCAGGTTGCGCCGCAGTCGCTGCCGCATCATCAGCCCGCCGCCGATGGCGGACCGCTGGAGCTGGTGCTGCTGCGCGCGATGGTGGGCGCCGCGAAGGCCGATGGTCATGTGGATGCCGCCGAGCAGCAACATCTGTTTGCCGAAGTCGAGCGCATGTCGCTGGACGCCGAAGCCAAGGCTTTCATTTTCGACCTGCTGTCGAGGCCGGTGGAACTCTCCGATATCACATCGAAGGTCGCTGACGAAGCGCAGGCAGGCGAAGTCTACCTGGCGGCGCGGCTGGCGATCGATCCGGATCAACCTGCCGAACGTGCGTATCTCGACGCCTTGGCGTCGCGGATGAAACTGCCGCTGCAACTGCGCGAGCATCTCGACAAGCAGGCCGACGGCTGAAAGTTCACGCAAGCCTGCGCCGCTGCATCGAGCTGCGCCTGTGCGATTACTGCAGAGCAATCACCAGAGTCAGCAACAGCGGCGTCGTGATCGCGGCGAGAGCCGTCGACAGCACCAGGCTGCTGGCGATCGTGCCCTGCAAGGTTTCGAACTGCTGCGACATCAGGTACACGTTCGCGCCTACCGACAGCGAAGCGAGCAACACCACGACGCTGGTTTCCATCGCGGGCAGACCCAGCAGCGCCGCCAGCAGCCATACGACCAGTGGCTGTACGAGCAGTTTGAGGAAGCAGATCGTCAGACTTTGCTGCAGGTCGCGACGAATGCCGTATTGCCTCAGTCCCATCCCCAGCACCAGCAATGAGCCGGGCGCCGCGAGGTCGGCGACCACGCCCAGCGGCGCATCGATGACACGAGGCAGCTGCAGTCCGGACAGACCGAACGCAAAACCGGACAAGATGGAAGCGACCAGGGGATTGAGCAGTACATTGAGCAGCATGCGGCCGAAGCCGCGCAGGTTCGGTGCAGCGTGCCGCGCCCATTCGACGGAAATCGTGAGTAGCGTCCACAGAATCAGCGCGTTGAAGGTCAGCACCAGTGCCACTGAGGGCACGGCCTGAGGTCCCAGTATCAGTCGCGCCAGTGGCAGGCCCAGAAAACCGTTGTTCGAGAACACACCGCCTAGCGCGAAGACCGATTGCGACACGCTGTCGAGATGGAACCAGCGCGCTGCCAGCCAGCGGCCGGCTGCGAACACGATCAAGCAGCTACCGAAGAATGCAATCAGCAGGCGTGCGTCGACCGGTGGCAGCGGCGCCATGTGACTCATCATGTGAAACATCATGGCGGGCAGCGCAATGCTGAACGCAAGTCTGGATGCGATTTGCGTCCAGCGCAGCTGCCAGTGGCGCCAGTAGGCGATCAGGTAGCCCGCGAGTACGATGCCGAACAAAGGCAGAGACAGTAGAAAAAAGTGCCAGGCCATACCTTCGATTCGCCCTGCGGGAAGCGGATTATCGGCTTTTTATGCAGTCTGTGTTAGAACGCCGTACCCGCAGAGTCTGAGCTGGGCATAGACTGAGCTGGACACCTACCTGCCGGCGAGGAGCCACGATGACGACCGCTTATGATTTCAATGCGAACACTCTGGACGGCAAGCCCCGTTCGCTGAGCGAATTCAGCGGCAAGGTGCTGCTGATCGTCAACACTGCGAGCAAGTGCGGTTTTACGCCACAGTACGAAGGACTCGAAAAGCTGTTCCAGAAGTACCATGCGCAGGGCCTGGAAGTGCTCGGCTTTCCCTGCAATCAGTTCGGTACGCAGGAACCGGGTTCGGCAAGCGAGATCGGTGCGTTCTGCCAGAAGAACTACGGCGTGAGCTTTCCCATGTTCGAGAAGATCGCGGTGAACGGCGAGGCGGCGCATCCGCTGTATCGTTGGCTGAAGGAAAGCGTACCGGGCGTGCTCGGTACCGAAGGCATCAAGTGGAACTTCACGAAGTTCCTGGTCGATCGCAGCGGCAAGGTGGTCAGTCGCTTTGCGCCGGTGACCAAGCCGGAAGATCTCGACCAGGACATCGCGAAGCTGCTTTAGTATGAAGATAGTGAGTGGTGAGTCGTGATTGGTGAATGGAAAGAGCGCTACTTTCATTCTTTGGGGTGGTGGTGGAAACCGACGACGACTGACGATTCAGACGGTACACCAATCGACTTGTTCGCCGATACGGTCAGGCCAGCAGAGTCGTCCGCACACGTTCCAGCGCGGTGGCGTCAATCTTCACGACCTCACGCAGATACGGTTCGACGCCGCCGTAGGTCCGGTCGATGTGCGACAGCGCCGCGCGCAGATACGCGGGATCGGCCGCCAGCAGCGCCTTGCGCACTTCGTCGCTCCTGGAGAGCAGCGGAAGATGCGCATCGGCGAGCCCTAAGCGAGCGTCGTAGCGCGCTCGCATGAAGGCTTCGAGACCCGCATCGTTGGTCAGCACGTAGTCATCGATAATGGTCTGCCGCGAGACGCCGAGTGTGTCGAGCAACACCGCAACTGCAATGCCGGTGCGATCCTTGCCGGCAGCGCAATGCACGACGACCGGCAGTCGTCCGCTCGCGATGCAGTCGAACAGTCCGCGAATGCGCGATGCCATCCATAGCGGCAGCGCATGGTACAAGTCGATCATGGCCGCCTGCATGCCTGCGGATGTGTTGGGTCGATCCGCAGCAAACGCGCGAATCGTCGGCATGTTCTCGCCATCCTCCCAGGATAGGGCTGCGGTCGTGGCATCGGGCCACCGCGTCGGCTCACGGTTGCGCTCATCCGCACGGCGCAGATCGCAGATCGCGCGTACCCCGAGTTGGTTCAACGCAGGATGATCGGCATCGGTGAAGTAAGCCAAAACCCCTGCGCGGTACACCTGGCCCCAGCGTACGCTGCGGCCATCCGCAGTGGAGTAGCCGCCGATATCGCGAAAGTTGCAGCCACCTTCCAAAGCCAGTCGGCGTTCACGTACGGCGCTGGTGCTGGCGGAACTCATTGATTGCAAAAGTCTGCTCCTCCGTTCGAATGGCCATTTTCGCACAGCCGGGCTGTGACGGTGGAGGAGAGCGGGAACTTCAGTGTGCTGATGCGGAGGTAGGGTGGATTATCGGCCGTGGTAGCGCTCTTACCTTTCACTACTCACTTTCATACTACCGATCGTAGCGACGAGTTTCACCGGCCATGGCTGGAATGGCGGGCGGCGGGCCCGCCTGTCGGGTCGCATCGACTATGGCGCGCGACGGTCGATTCTGTTGTGGCATGAACAGACGCATCAGTCCGGAAGGATGGCCGAAAGCCCAGAACAGCGAGGCGAAGCCTGGCGGAATGTAGTCTTCGCTGTCGGGGTCGTGAACTCGCGAGCTGCCCACCTCGACTTCTTCGATATCGCCAGGCGCAAATGTGTGGGCCAACACTTCCGCGATTTGTGCCTGTGTCATCACGTTTTCGATGGGGGGTGCACGCAGGTCCAGCGGCTGCGACGCTGTTGCAGGTGGCTGTGCAGCTTTCTGTTCCGTTCGCGGCACGCTCGCTGCCATCACGGCTGCTTCGGCAGCGTAGACGCGCAATGGCGATCCCGATAATGCGGCGCTTGCAAGTCCGACGAGGAGCAGGAGCGCTGGTGAAATCTGCATCGAACTTCTCCGGACTGTTGCAGGCCTCGTGGCACCAGCATTGGCCGGGTCACGGCTCGTCCCACGTTACCGTCGCACTGAAGAGATACCGCGACCCCGTCCGCGTTGCAATCAGCAAAACTCCCAGCAGGAACTCCTCAAGCAGCTGTCAAGTTTCGCAATGAGTGCCCAAGGACGCACTGATTGATGCGCAATTGGGTACTGGCTGACAATTCGTGGCAAGGGTGGCAAATCGCCGATTCCCTGCCTGAGCCGCGTTGGCGCGCTGCGTTCAGTCTGGTTGACGCTGACGAGCTTCCCATTGTTCGCTGGCTTCCAGCCAGGCGGCTTCAGCGGCGTCAAGTTCCTGCTTCAGCTTCTTCTGGGTCTGCGTTAACTGCTGCAGGCGGAACTTACCCGAAGGCACCTGCAGTTCCGGTGCGGCGAGTGCCGTTTCATTCTTGGCGCGTTCGGATTCGATGCGCTGCATTTCTTTTTCCAGGCGCGCGACCTCGATGCGCAATGGATCGTCGCGTTCGCGGCGTTCGTTCTTCTCGCGCTTGCGATGCTTCTTGTCGTTGCTGAGATCGGCGAACGATTCCTGGCTGGACGTCGCGTTGTGTTCGTTCGTCAGGAACCACTTTGAATAATCGTCGAGATCGCCGTCGAACGGCTTCGCCTGACCTTGGTCCACCATGATCAACTCGTCGGCGAACGCGCGCAGCAGATGCCGGTCGTGCGAAACCATTACCACGGCAGCGGCATAGTCCTGTAACGCCATCGCCAGCGCCTGGCGCATTTCCAGATCGAGGTGATTGGTCGGTTCGTCCAGCAGCAACAGATTCGGACGCTGATAGCTGACCAGCGCCAGCACCAGCCGTGCTTTCTCGCCACCCGAAAACGGACCGACGGCTTCGAACACGCGATCGCCGCTGAAACCGAAGCTGCCGAGAAATCCGCGTAATTCCTGTTCCGTTGAACGCGCCGCATATCTGCCGCCCAGTCGACGCACGTGCTCCAGCGGGGACTCTCTTGCATGAAGCTGTTCCAGCTGATGCTGCGCGAAGTAGCCGATGCGCAGATCGCGTGCTTCGGTGCGCTCGCCGCCGCCACCCGTCAACTCGCCGGCCAGCAGTTTCATCAGCGTGGATTTTCCTGCGCCGTTGCGCCCAAGCAGGGCAATGCGCGCGCCGGGAGGAATGGTCATGCTGATCGAGTTGAGCACGATCGTGTCGCCATAACCGGCGGATTGCTTGTCGATGGCAAGCAACGGTCGCGGCAACTTCTCCGGCTCCATGAACGAGAACTGGAATTCCGAATCGACGTGCGCGGGCGCGATCATCTGCATGCGTTCCAGCGCTTTGATACGGCTCTGCGCCTGGCGCGCCTTGCTGGCGCTGGCGCGAAATCGATTCACGAAGTTCATCATATGCTTGACTTCGCGCTGCTGCCGTTCGTACATCGACTGCTGTTGCGCGAGCTGCGAGGCGCGCTGTACCTCGAAGTCCGAATAGTTGCCGGTGTAGAGCTTCGCCTCGCCATGTTCGAGATGCACGATGCGTCCGACGGTCTTGTCGAGGAACTCGCGATCGTGCGCAATCATCAGCAAGGTTCCCTGGTAAGTGCGCAGCCATTCTTCGAGCCATACGACCGCGTCGAGGTCGAGGTGATTGGTCGGCTCGTCCAGCAACAACAAGTCGGAGCGGCACATCAGCGCCTGCGCGACGTTCAGTCGTACGCGCCAGCCACCGGAGAACGCGTTCACGGCGCGTGTTTCATCGGCGGGAGAGAAGCCGAGCCCGCGCATCAATCGGGCCGCGCGACTGCGGGCGTCATAGCCGCCGAGCGCTGCGTAGTGCGCGTAGAGTTCGCCGAGCTTCAGGCCGTCATCTGCCGCTTCGGCTTGGGCAATGCGCGCTTCGGTCGCACGCAACTCCTCGTCGCCATCCATGACGAACTCGATGGCATCGCGATCGGTGGCATCCAGTTCCTGCGCCACATGTGCCAGCACCAAGTTCGATGGTCGTTCGAAATTGCCGGCGTCAGGCTGAAGCTCGCCCAGCACCAATGACAGCAAGGTGGACTTGCCACAGCCATTCGAGCCGACGATGCCGACCTTCTCACCGCGGTAGATAGTGAACGAGGCCTTGTCGATCAGCAGCCGCGGGCCGCGGCGCAGGGATAATTCGGTGAATGAAAGCATTTCTGGCTCTTCCGCAGAATCTGGCTCTTCCGCAGAATCTGTGGGTAGAGAAGCAGCGGTTAATGCAGTTAGGTGCGGAAGAGCTTGATGCCGGTTTGGGTACAGCGCTTGACCTTCGCCTGGCCCTCGGGCGTGGGCATGAGGTGGCCACAGTGGTGGCACTGATCGAGTTCCACACGATAGATATCGAGGCGCCGGCCAGTGAGCTTGCCGGTCAGGTGCACGGAGTAAGTGGCGAGCTTGCGTTTGAGGGAGGCACGGGAGCACTTCTCGCATCGGCGAACGTTGGGCGGGAGCCTATTGCGCTTGACCCAGAAGAACCAGTTCCGCATGGTGCGATTTTCGCTGAAGCGAGGCGATTGCACCATGCATGTGAGTTTGAAAACGCTGCTCAATCGCGTGGAGCGGCTGAAGGGGTTTGTCTATGAATCGAGTCAGTTGAGCGACTCGATGATCGAGATCCAGCTTCGTGCGCGCTGTGGTTCGCAGGCGCAGTGCTCGGGCTGCCAGCGGCCGGCACCGGGCTACGATCACCTGGCGCCGCGACGCTTTCAGTTCGTGCCGCTTTGGGGTCTGATGACTTTCTTTGTGTACGCCCCCAGGCGTGTGGACTGTAGCGACTGCGGTATTGTGGTAGAGCATCTGGCGTGGGCGCTGGGCAAGCGCCCGCTGACACGAAGCTACGCCTGGTTCCTGGCGAGTTGGGCCAGACTGCTGAGCTGGCAGGAGGTCTCGCGAACCTTTCGAACCAGTTGGGAATGCGTGTTTCGCTCGGTAGAAATGGCGGTTGACTGGGGCCGCGCACGGATGGACCTGAGCGGCATCACCGCAGTGGGGATCGATGAAATACACTGGCAGAAAGGCAAGTTCCTCACTCTGGTCTATCAGATCAATCAGGGTATGAAGCGCTTGCTGTTTGTCAGCGAGAATCGCGAGGAGAAGAGCTTGAGGAAGTTCTTCCTGTGGCTGGGTACCGAGCGCAGCGCTGTGATCCAATTCATCTGCTCGGATATGTGGCAACCGTATCTGAATGTGATCGCCGAACGCGCCAAAGGCGCACTCAACATCCTGGATCGCTATCACATCGCCGCCAAGATGAATAAAGCGCTCGATGAGGTACGCGCCAAGGAGACGCGTGCGCTCGTGGCGCGCACTCGCGGCGGAAAAACAAAAGTCATCCTCACGCATTCGCGCTGGTGCCTGCTCAAGCGTCCCGAGAATCTGACCGCAACACAGTCCATCAAGCTCAAGGAGCTGCTCGCGTGCAACCTGCGCACCATTCGCGCCTACCTGCTCAAGGAGGAGTTCCAGTTGTTCTGGGACTACCTCTCCCCGGCGTGGGCCGAGAAGTTCATGGATCAGTGGACCACGAAGGTGATGCGTTCGCGAATCGAGCCGATGAAGAAGATCGCACGCATGATCCGTTCGCACAAACCGCTCATCCTCAACTGGTTCGAGGCGCGCGGACAAGTCTCGCTGGGCGCGGTGGAAGGGCTGAACAACAAACTCAAAGCGAGTATCAGAAAATCCTACGGCTTTCGAACCGCTAACGCGATCAAAATCATGCTCTATCATAAACTTGGCGCACTACCAGAGCCTCAGTTCGCCCACAGATTCTGCTGAGGAACCG